>NZ_LZHO01000025.1:0-138276 GCF_001690895.1 Gilliamella sp. Nev5-1
ATGATCCTTATGCAAGAGCAAGAAGTATTATCGCAAAGCTATCAGATAAAGACCAAGAAAAGATTTTTAATTTTCTGCGTATAGTAATGATAGATACAATGTCAACAATTTTTGGCACCATAGATGGTTCATGTTTTCCTCCTAATATTAGTGGTGATTTCATTCTTGAGTATGATGGAGATGAAATACAAGGTTCATTGCAAGATGAGTTAATTGCCAAAGCGGAAGAGATTGGTGTCTACAATTAATGAATTAATCATTTTCCCCCGATCTGCTAGTAGGCGAAAAACACAACAAACAGGGATAGACCGACTACTGTTATGATTGCACCAACAGAATTGAAGCGATTGCCATCAAAGATACTGGGAAATTCTGCTATACGATGATACCCCAACCTATTAGCGGGATCGAAAGCGTGTTCCTAAAAAAAGAGGTCGATGCTAATTATGGCTAAACGTGTTGTTTGGAAGAAAAATGATCTAGTCAATATCCAATTACGTGATAATTTATACACAATTGGACAGATGCTAACCAGCCCTGAAATGCGCTTTTATGATATTTTCAATTCAGATGGTGCATGGCAGAATTTAGATTTAAATAAAATAGAACCCTTGTTCAGCGTTTTTGTTGGGAATGTGATTAATAAGTCGTTAATTCAAGGGAAAATAAAATCCACTACAGTAATACCCAGTTCAAAGCCTAGCGAAAGATATTGGATTGATGCCTATACTATTTTGGATGGAGATCATTACAAAGGTGACAAATTTAATTTTCATTTTTTAGGAGGAAAATTAATAGATCTTGTTCCTGATGCTAATGGCATTTTAAGTACAACTAGAGCACCAATTATCAAAGAAGATTTAACGCTTCCACAGGATCGTAAGCTTATTGAACAATATGAACTGACTAATATGTGGGGTGATGTGGATTTACGAGACCGCCTCTGTCGCTATTTTGATACAGGTATTAACCGTGATGATCTGAAGTTTGAAGTATTTCCTGGTTTATGGGATGACAGAGAAAAATTGCGTCCCCTGACACGCCACCTACCAGGGCCGCTTCGTTAAACAGATAATCAAAAGAAAACGAAATTTGATCCTCACCAAAATCTTAGACAATACTCGCCTCTATAGAGGCGTTATTAAAGTAATACGGCTTTTTATACTGCTCAGGCGATATCCAACCATGAGCTGACTGTCGGCGAACTTGTGTGAAGTAGATCTCAATATATTCAAATAGCGCTTTATTGGTTTACCCCGTATTTTGTCATCCACATCATGAATCATGTTATTTTTTAAACGTATGGAAAAAACTTTCAGTAACAGCATTATTCCAACAATTGCCAGCTCAGCTCATACTTTATCTCAACCTATGTTGTAACACTAACCATTTAAAATTCATACTGCAACATTGGCTTTATCAAGCACTAGGTAGTAATATCCCTTTAAGAAATTGACGACAGAATAAGACATTTTAAGTGTGTTACAAACTAAATGCCTATCAATATGCGAACTTGTTTGCTGTCCAATTACTTTTCGAGCAAATTAATCATTATCTAAAGGTATAACCAACGATTTAATGCATTGGACAACAATCATGAAATAGGCTTGTAACAAAAGGAGTAATGTTATTATTTTTCATCATTTTATAAAATAAAAACTTCAATAAAATCAATGGTTTTTCTGACTGATTTTTATCATGCCCAGCTAACCTTTCTCTCTGATATATCATAGCCGTTGACTCTGATATCATGTACTAAGCTTGTTGCACCTAAACGGGCTTTATGCTGCCAATAAAGCGCTTTGATATTATCAAACAACTTCCATTAATTTAAGCTCGCATTTTAGCCAAGCATAATAATCTGATACCCTCACGTTCAACTGACGACTAACTGGCAGTACCAGATACGATAACAACATTAATTAGTTTTCTTACATTTATTTTGCTTATTCTGTTTATTCAAATCAAACAATGTAGTTTTTATTATTTTCCATCATGTTTTGACGTGTCATTAATATGATAAATGCTAATTATGAATGGAAATAAACAATAAACTAATATAACCATAATTTTGTTATTTCCATTTTTTCCTTTTTATGTATCTACGTGGTGTTTCAAGAAAGCTAATAAAAAATACATACAATATAAAAATAAAAACAGCCAACCAGAAAAAAATAATATTTGAAAAAAAGCCTTCTCCAGGCTGACTCATCATTAATAAGCTATATAAAAAAATAAAATAAAAATAAAAAATAGCCCAACGTCGTTTACGATTTAACGTTTTATCATTAGCATAGTCCGTTGCAATATATCCCGAAAAATAGTACCGAATAAAGAATCCAACGATAGATAAAAAATAATAACTTATACAGACTAAAATACTCATGCACATCGACCTTATTTTATAATATTACCATCTCTATCTTTTCGATATGTTGAACCATCACTGCTTTCACAGCTATAATAATCGGGTGCATCGTCATTACCTATTGTGATTATCAATGAACAGTTCTCAACAATTTGTCTAACATTAATAATTGTTTCAGGCTCTTTAACAACCATACTTACTTGTTTGGTATCTTTATTAAGTATAAAAGCGTTTATTAATTTTTTAGATAAATCATATAAAGCCTTTACATCAATCATTGCTTCCAGAGCTAATAATTTTTTACTCATTTGTTTATAAGCACTTTCTAAATCACTGCGGCCATATCTAAAGAGTTTAAATGTCGGATCACCCAATTTATTAAATTTTTTCGGCACTAATTTAAAGAGATTTCCTACTGACATCGTTAAATCTAAACTATCATAAGCTATATCGCCAATTGAAGAATCGAAACCTAAAGCCTCGGCTGCATATTTATATCCACTTCTTAAAGGTCCATCAACTTCCATACTTCTGTTGCCACCTTCAATTTCGTTAATAGCACCATTAACAATTCCAGCGGTTCCTTCCTATATTCCATTTACTCCATGCGCTATCATGGGGGCTCCAATAAAACATGTCCAACCCACGGAACAAAGTGCAAACCCACCTGTACTCATTCCCGCACTACCGAAAATAAACAAACCGTTTTTCACCCATACAAGACTTTGTTCCCATAAATTATTTTCTTCAGTCTTTATTTTCTTTGCGCCTTCCTCATAACTCATTTCACCACTTTCAACTTTATTGAAAATATTCATGGCATATGTATCAACATCATCAATAAAAGCTTGTTTTATTTCGTTATAATAAAGGTGTTTTTCACATACTTCGTGGGCGCAGTCCATTAAGCGTTTGGCGTCCAATCGAATTTTTGAGGTGTCATCACTCATTTCAAGTGATGAGTCACTTTGCGTATACATTAGGTTTTGAAAGATAGGTAATAACGTTTCTGAAGGGCTAGGTATTTTAAAACTTGCGCTCTTTGCTGATGAAGAGCTTACAACATTCACATAAGCAAAGCTTTTAGTTGTGATAATTCGATTATTTCCTATTGGGCATCCGCAAGCCACAATGCAACCATCATAGGCAGCCGGTTTACCATCTACAATACAATCATATGTTCCTTCAATAATGGAACCATATCCTTTTGTACATTTAGGACAACTTGCGTAATCGCCTAAGCATGCGATACCTTGACCTTGAGAAAAACCACTATTTGATGCAGAAATTACTTTACCACCCGTTGTCGTATCATCGCCCAACATGGCTAATAATTTATTCATCCCTTTTTCTACTAAACAAATTTAATCGTTAAAATATTATCAATATAATCTATATAAAATTAAGCTTACTATTAGATATCGTTTTCTAATTTAAAAAAATTGAATAAAAAACTGATTGCTGTTGTGATAATTTTTCGTTCATACCTATTACAACGTCATTAAAAGCTACAATGGCGTAACTTTAAAAAATTATGGTTTATGACTGCGTTGTTCTCGCTCAATCGCACGATAACCAATGTCTTTACGATAAAAACAGCCATGCCAGTAAATATCTTTTATTTGCTCATACGCTCGTTGCTGCGCTTCAAGTACGGTATTGCCCAAGGCAGTAACACACAGTACTCGCCCACCATTGGTATATACTCGACCTTTTTCTAAACTGGTTCCCGCATGGAAAATTTTGCAATTATCGGTTGCCTCTGTGGGGAGTCCAAGAATCACATCTTGCGTATTATATTCGCCTGGATAACCGCCTGCAGCTAGCACTACACCTAAGGCTGATCTTGAATCCCATTTGGATTTGACGGTATCAAGCTTACCATCAATGGCCGCTACACAAAGTTTCACTAGATCTGACTGCAATCGCATCATAATGGGTTGTGTTTCAGGATCGCCTAATCGGCAATTAAACTCAATAACTTTTGGGTTGCCTTCTTTATCAATCATTAAACCAGCATATAAAAAGCCAACATAGACATTCCCTTCTTGTGCCATGCCATTAACGGTTGGGTAAATAATTTCATCCATAATTCGTTGAAAAACGGCATCAGTAACCACTGGCGCTGGGGAATAAGCGCCCATACCACCAGTATTTAAGCCCGTATCGCCATCGCCAACACGTTTATGATCTTGGCTTGTTGCCATTGGCTCAACATTTTTGCCATCAACCATGACAATAAAGCTCGCCTCTTCGCCCTCTAGAAACTCTTCAATAACCACTCGATGACCAGCATCCCCAAAGGCATTACCCGCTAACATATCGCACACGGCATCTTCGGCCTCTTTGAGTGTCATTGCTACAATAACACCTTTACCCGCAGCAAGCCCATCGGCTTTAATCACAATTGGAGCGCCTTTCTGACGTATATAAGCAATAGCGGTGTCAATTTCTGTAAAGTTTTGATATTCGGCTGTTGGAATATTATGTCGAGCTAAAAAATCTTTAGTGAATGCTTTAGATCCTTCTAATTGCGCGGCGGATTTTGATGGACCAAATATTTTTAATCCTGCTTTTTGAAAACTATCAACAACACCAATAACGAGTGGCGCTTCAGGACCAACAATTGTTAAATCTATTTGTTCTTGTTGCGCAAAATTGAGCAAACCGCCAACATCAGTTGCTTTAATATTAATATTTTCTAAACTAGGTTCAAGTGCAGTACCTGCATTGCCAGGAGCGACAAAGACTTTTGATACTAATGGTGATTGTGCGACTTTCCAAGCAAGTGCGTGTTCACGCCCACCATTACCTATGACTAAAACTTTCATAAAAGATCCTTTGAATACTAAAATCTGAAAAAAGGATTGTAAATTTTTATGTTTTACAAAACCCAGTGTAGTAATTTATTTTGAGTGAGTTAATGCCCACTCATTTTACTAACAATTAATGTCTAAAATGGCGCATATGAGTAAACATCATCGCAATATTGTGTTCATCTGCCGCTTGTATGACTTCGTCATCACGAATAGAGCCGCCTGGTTGAATCACACAAGTTACACCTGCGGCAGCCGCAGCGTCGACTCCATCCCTAAATGGGAAAAAGGCATCCGAAGCCACAACACAACCAGCAACATTTAGATTCTCATCTTGCGCTTTAATTCCAGCAATTTTGGCTGAATAAACGCGGCTCATTTGACCTGCGCCAATACCTATTGTCATTTTATCTTTTGCATAAACAATGGCATTGGATTTAACAAATTTAGCCACTTTCCAGCAAAATAGTGCATCTGAAAGCTCTTTTTTTGTTGGTTTACGCTTAGTGACAACCGTTAATTGATATTCGTCTATTGTGCCTAAATCACGTTCTTGAACTAGAAGCCCACCATTAACACGTTTAAAATCTAAACTAGCAGGCGATGATGTTGTCCACTCACCACATTCAAGTACGCGTACATTTTTTTTAGCTTGGATAATTGCAAGTGCTTCTTGAGTAACGGATGGTGCAATAATGACTTCTACAAATTGTTTATCGGCAATGGCTTTTGCAGTATCAGCGTCGAGTTGACGATTAAAAGCAATAATGCCACCAAAAGCCGATGTTGGATCGGTTTTAAAAGCGTTTTCATAAGCGTGCAAAATATTATCACTGACTGCTACACCACAAGGATTGGCATGTTTTACAATCACACAAGCAGGTTCATCAAACGACTTCACACATTCAAGCGCAGCATCGGTATCAGCAATATTATTATAAGAAAGTGCTTTCCCTTGCAGTTGTTTTGCAGTTGCAATTGATGCTTCTTTAACATTTTCTTCAACATAAAAAGCCGCTTGCTGGTGGGCGTTTTCGCCGTACCGCATATTTTGTTTTTTAATGAATTGCAAATTTAACGTTCTAGGAAACTCGCCCGCTGGCTCATTTGTCTGCCCCATATAAGGCGGCACTAATTTCCCAAAATAGTTGGCAATCATACCATCATATTTTGCTGTATGCTCAAAAGCTTTAATAGCAAGATTAAAACGATATTCAAAAGAAAGGGAATTGTGATTCTCATCCATCATATTGATAATATTGGTATAATCGCAACTATCAACTACAATGGCGACATCTTTATGATTTTTTGCGGCAGATCGAACCATTGTCGGTCCACCAATATCAATATTTTCAACAGCATCATCCAATGTGCAATGTGGATTAGCAACAGTTTGTGCAAATGGGTAAAGATTAACAACCACCATATCGATAGGTTCGATCTGGTGTTGCTGCATAACTTTATCATCAATACCTCTACGTCCTAAAATTGCTCCATGTATTTTGGGATGTAGCGTTTTAACTCGTCCATCCATCATTTCTGGAAATTTTGTATAGTCAGAAACTTCGGTTACTGGTATTTGGTTTTTGATTAATAATTTTGCTGTTCCCCCAGTTGAAAGCAGTTCCACATTTCGTTCTGATAAAGCTTTAGCAAACGCTAAAATACCCGTTTTGTCGGACACACTAAGTAAAGCACGGCGAATAGGACGAAACTGCTGCATAAGAGGCTCCGAAATTGATATCTAAATCCAAGTTATTGAATTGATATTATATATAAATTATACCTAGATGTTTAGCCCAAACTGATTAAAAAGCTCAAAACCATTGAATAATAAATTTGGATTTTGATAGCAAAACTTGCTGGCAGGTTCGTATTTAGTATAAAAATGAGTTTTTTAGCTGACCGTCATTTTAGGCATGTTAAGTTTTAGCAATAAAATAACTATTGATGATAACGTTCAGAACTACAATATTTCTTAAAATAAACCCATTTTATCCTATAAAAATAGCCTAGGAAAACTTTTAATTTTATAGAATTTTTTATTCTCAAAAATATCCCCTAATTAAAATATCGTTATCAACCTTTCCATAAAAAAAGCGCCTTTACTTGTTCATTGTAAAAACGCTTAACTCTAGTCCCCTTTGCAGGTCTCGCCTTGTCCTAAGCCTTGTTCTTTAACCACTTTACCTTAGTTAGCTCCATCATCCCTATACACAATAAGAATGAAGAACTAAAAGTTAATAGGTACAAACGGCATAACGGGGGTTATAAACAGAGCCCTGGATTATAGTGCCGCCAGATGGGCCGACAGAAAACTGAGTAGCTCCAACTGCATCACTAGTCCAGTAGCTAACCCTACTGATAAAACCTGCTCCAGAATAATCGTTCATCTTGCCCCACTCCGTAAATAAGCCGGCACCTATATTGCGGGCATAATTGTTTTTTAATGATATTGGTGAAGCACCTTTTATGCATGGGGAACTGCTTCCACAATTCGCATTGGTCAGCTCTTCTACTCTTGGCATACGATATCCTATCGCACTACACCATGCTAAGAGGTTAGAATATTCATCAATTACATCACCACTATTGACAAACCATTTTTTCAACACAAAACCGTATTTAATTACCTTAGCACCATTTCTATCATAACCCACTATCTCAAAGGTCTGGGGCAATGCAGGTTTAGCAAGTTGGCTTAAATTGCGGCTACCATTTGCCGATGGCCCTATTAGTGTAACTTTTAATCCATCAGCTTCAAAAAAACCACTACCTAATAATGGCCGACGACGTGGCTCTATTGTCATGCTGACCTCTATACCATCACCCGTTACCGTTGGCCAAGTTAATTCACGAGGGTCAATTCCGCCTATTTCTAAATAAAAATACATTTTATCAGCGCCCGTTGTCGGAAAATTCTTCCCATACGTTGATTGAACTAAAAATCCTTTATCTTTATTCCATATGTGTGATGGACCTGCATAGTCGTCATTACCCCATTGAAGATTTGGCCTTGCGAAACAAACAACAGGTGATGCTTTAGGATTGATATAATATGTTACCTTACTACTACCAAATGGACTATTATTTGGAATACCATACTCTGTACTTAAAACGCCATTTGTGCTACTTAATACAACTTTATAGGGGGCATTACATGGTAATAATTTTTCATTGCGATTCACGGGATTGTCATCTTTATCCGTAATATTGACTGATAAAATGCCCGTAGCTCTAATCCCATTAGCCCCCTGCCCATCACCATCATCATCGCGCCAATAATTATTAGGACCGATTAATGAATTTATGTCTATTGAATTCACATTCGGTGGAACAAACATACTAATATCTGTAAAACGTTCCTCCTCTTGCGGCAAAACAATTGGGTTTGTTTTCCTTGAATAATTAGTTTGTGGAGTAATAACCGAATCATCCGATAACTTAATGCTTAATAACCCCTCTGCCGTTGAGCTTCTCGTTCCCACATTATCAAAGGTTAAATACGGTGCACTACCTTGAATAACCTCCGAGGTCTGCGCCGATAATGCCTGCGAACCAAACGAACAAAGCAACAGTGGCAATAATATCAATCTTGTTTTTGATGAGGATGATTTTAATATCAACGGTGATTTAAACGGCGGTGATAATTTAACATTAAGTATTGTGGGGCTTTTGGCTCCATTTGAAGTTTCTTCGTGCATTACTTTGAAGAAACAAGTCGCAAATCGGCTAAATGTAAAATTATTCTTACGGAATATGTGATGTGATAACTTGAATGATTTAAGAGATAGACCGGCTAATGCCAGACAAATAGAATGGTACTGCATTACGTTCTCCCGTCAAGTAACTTTTGTTTTATTTCGCTTTTCTATGTTTTTTGATTATTAATTGATCTTAAAAAATTGACGAAAGTATAACCACTTAAAAAAAGTTTAGCCAGTCTTTTGGATGTTTTTTTGTAAAGAAATGTAAAGAAAGAATGATAGTTTACTTTTTCAGGCAGGCTTTATTTCAAGTATTTAAAGTATTTAAAGTTTTAGTGATAAAAATAATTATAAATGATAACGCCAGAAATGACATAAAATTCAAATAACCCCATTCAACCTTAAAAATCATTCAGCAAGATCATTGATTTTATTTTTATTTATCTTTTTAAGTTAAATCCAATAATTTTTGTAAAATGAATAGCGTTTCAGTATAAAATTAAATTTTGTTTTTGCTGGTATACTCTGTCATTGAATAAGACAAAACAACCTGTTTCAACTATAAACAATGAACGTATTTTTCTATAAAAACCACCTAGTAAAACTTTAATTTTATTAGGCGGTTAAAGAAAGTTAGGTATCTTTATACCTAATTTGTTACAAAAAATCGCTTAAAATTTTTAATCATCACTATAGCCTAAGCTTCGTAAAGCTCGCTCATCATCAGCCCATCCCGCTTTAACTTTTACCCAAAGTTCTAAATGGACTTTGTTGTCAAAAAAGGATTGCATATCTTTGCGGGCTTCGATGCCTATTTTTTTGATTTTTTCGCCTTTATTGCCGATGACCATTTTCTTTTGCCCATCGCGTTCAACTAAAATCAATCCGTTAATTCGGTACATTCCGTTGCGTTCATCCACTTTGAATTGTTCAATCTCAACCGTTACCGAATAAGGTAATTCATCACCTAAAAAGCGCATGAGCTTTTCACGGATGATTTCTGATGCCATAAAGCGTTGCGAGCGGTCGGTTATGTAATCTTCAGGAAAATGGTGTTCACCTTCTGGTAAATGTTTTTTGACGATATCTTTTATAATATCAATACATTCGCCTTTTTCAGCGCTAATTGGTACAACATCAATGAAATTTGCTTTTTGGCTGATCGTTTGTATATGTGGTAATAATTGTGTTTTGTCACTAACGTTGTCAATTTTATTAATCACTAGCAATATAGGGCTTTTGCAGTCTTTTAACTTGTTAGCGACCATTTCATCATCATCATTCCAATGTGTCCCTTCAACCACAAAAATAACAAGCTCAACATCACCAATTGAGCTACTTGCCGCTCGGTTCATTAAGCGGTTAATCGCCCTTTTTTCTTCAATATGAAGTCCTGGTGTATCAATATAGATAATTTGATCGTTATTTTGTGTGTCGATACCGATAATGCGGTGGCGGGTCGTTTGCGCTTTACGTGATGTAATCGAAACTTTTTGTCCAAGCAACTGGTTTAATAGCGTTGATTTACCTACATTTGGTCGCCCGACAATGGCGACAAACCCGCAATGTTGTGTTGTTTCTATCATTTTATACCTAATTGGTTGAGAGCTTCTTGTGCGGCAGCTTGTTCTGCTTTTCGGCGACTTAAGCCCCGCCCCAAATACTCGTGGCTATCGTCGTCAATTTTACATTGAATTAAGAACTCTTGTTCATGATTATCACCTGTGACTTCAAGAATTAAATAACACGGACGAGGGCGATGAGTTCCTTGTAAATATTCTTGTAATCTTGTTTTGGCATCTTTTTGTTTAATGCCAGGTTGGATTTGGCTTAATCGCGTTTGATACCATGATAAGATTAACAGGCGTATTGTTTCGATGTCGCTATCTAAGTAAATGGCTCCAATAATAGCTTCGACAGCGTCAGAAATAATGGATTCGCGACGAAACCCTCCACTTTTTAATTCACCTTGCCCCAAAATAAGGTGATCGCCCAACTTGAAATCTTTTCCAATTTCGGCAAGTGTTTGCCCACAAACCAAGGTTGCTCGCATTTGGCTTAGATCACCTTCATCTTGTTTGACAAAGCGATGATAGAGTTCATCAGCAATGACGAAACTTAAAATAGAATCGCCTAAAAACTCTAAACGTTCGTTATGCAGTTTATTAGCACTTCGGTGAGTAAGTGCTAATTCAAGTAAAGAGAGATCCTGAAACTGATAGCCGATAGATTGTTGAATTTCAGTAAATGTTTTCATAATGATTAATGTATGCCACCAATACGATTAAAGCGGATACCCGTAGGCCATTCGTTTGGTTGTTTTTCAAAGCTGATCCAAATTGCTGTTGCTTTACCAACAAAGTTAGCTTCAGGCACAAAACCGAAATATCGACTGTCGCCGCTGTTATCACGATTGTCGCCCATCATAAAATAATGACCTGGTGGTACGATCCAAGTAGCATCAGGTTGACCATCTTGGTGATAATAATATCTTGGGTTTTCTTGTGAACCTTGTGTGATTAAGATTTCGTGTGCTCTGTCGCCTAAGGTCTCTTGTTGAATTTTCATATTCAATGTCACAATAGATTCAGAGTCGACAATACCTTTATCAGCATATTGTTCTTCAGTATAAAAACTAGGGTTTGGTTTCAACTGTTCGTGAACTTCTTTCCAATTGCTTAGCTTAGGTTCGCTGTAATGCAAATCAAGTGGTTGCAATTGTTGGCCTTGGCAATTTATATCGGTTGGTTGGCAGGCCGGGTAGATTAGAACTTGCTTTTCTTTAACCTGATACACGATTTTATCGCCAGGCATACCAACAACCCGTTTAATCAGATCCATGCTTGGAATATCAGGGTGCTTAAATACAGCCACATCACCACGTTTAGGTTTTCCTGTAGGGATGATAACAGTATTGGTAATAGGATCACGCATGCCGTATGCATATTTTTCAACAGCAATAAAATCGCCAATTAATAACGTTTGCATCATTGAGCCAGATGGAATTTGAAACGGCTCATATATAAATGAGCGAATAACAAACACCACAAACAAAACTGGGAAAAATGATGATAAGTTTTCAACCCAGCCTTTAGGCTTGCCAACTTGAGCAAGGACTTTTCCATCGACTTCACCATCGCTTTGTGTGCGGATTTCTTCAACTTTGCGTTGTCTTGCTGGTTTCCATTTGAATTTTTCTAAAAACCAAAAAATACCTGTAATAAGTGTCGCTAATGTTAATATGATGGCAAATGTTCCAGCCATTTTTTTCCCTCTTTAAATAAATCTTTTTATCGATTTGTCTTTAATTGGTTAATCTTTCCCTACATGCAAAATCGCTAAAAATGCTTCTTGCGGTAATTCCACATTACCTACTTGTTTCATTCGCTTTTTACCTTCTTTTTGCTTCTGTAGAAGTTTCTTTTTACGGCTTACGTCGCCACCGTAACATTTGGCTAATACGTTTTTACGTAATTGTTTTACGGTTGATCGTGCTATAACATGATTACCAATAGCTGCTTGAATGGCGATATCAAATAGTTGACGGGGAATAAGATCTTTCATTTTTTCAACTAATTCTCGCCCTCGATATGGTGCATTATCTTTATGGGTGATTAAGGCTAATGCATCAACGCGTTCACCGTTAATTAATACATCCAATCTTACCATGTCGGCAGCTTGGAATCGTTTAAAACTGTAATCTAATGAGGCATACCCGCGCGATGTCGATTTTAACTTATCAAAAAAGTCTAATACAACTTCAGTCATTGGGATTTCATACGTTAAAGCAACCTGATTGCCATGATAAACCATGTTGGTTTGTACGCCGCGCTTTTCAACACATAATGTAATTACGTTTCCTAAATAAGTTTGTGGTACTAATATGTTACATTCAGCAATCGGTTCGCGTAATTCTTGGATGTTATTTACTGCCGGTAATTTAGCTGGGCTATCAACATAAATTGTTTCGTTCGATGTGGTTAGCACTTCATAAACAACCGTTGGCGCGGTAGTGATAAGATCGAGGTTGTATTCACGCTCTAAACGCTCTTGAATGATTTCCATATGTAGTAAGCCAAGAAAACCACAACGGAATCCAAATCCTAAAGCGCCTGAATTTTCTGGCTCATAAAATAGTGAAGCATCGTTTAGGCTCAATTTTCCAAGCGCATCACGGAAAGCTTCGTAATCGTCAGAACTGGTTGGAAATAACCCTGCGTAAACTTGTGGTTTGACCTTTTTAAAACCTGGTAATGGGGTTTGTGCAGGTGCTTTTGCCAAAGTCAGAGTATCACCCACTGGAGCGCCTAATATATCTTTGATAGCACAAACAACCCAACCTACTTCACCACAATTGAGGCGCTGTGTATCTACTTGTTTTGGAGTAAAAATACCTAGCCTGTCCACGTTATAAGTCATGCCAGTACTCATTACTTTGATCTTATCGCCTTTGTTTAACTCACCATTTTTAATGCGAATTAGTGATACTACACCTAAGTAGTTATCAAACCACGAATCGATAATAAGTGCTTGTAATGGTGCATTAGAGTCGCCTTCTGGTGGGGGGATATCACTAACTAATTGCTCAAGTACATCAATAACACCAACACCTGTTTTAGCCGAACAGCGAACCGCATTACTTGCATCAATGCCAACAATATCTTCGATTTCAGCCGCAACACGTTCTGGTTCGGCTGCGGGTAAATCTATTTTATTAAGAACGGGTACAACTTCAAGATCCATATCTAACGCGGTATAGCAGTTTGCTAGTGTTTGTGCTTCTACGCCTTGCCCAGCATCCACAACTAATAATGCCCCTTCACAAGCAGCAAGCGAGCGAGAGACTTCGTACGAAAAGTCAACATGGCCTGGCGTGTCAATAAAATTGAGCTGATAGGTTTCGCCATTTTTAGCATGATAATCAAGCGTTACGCTTTGTGCTTTAATGGTGATCCCTCGCTCACGCTCAAGATCCATAGAATCGAGCACTTGGGCTTCCATTTCGCGATCTGACAGCCCACCACAAATTTGAATGATGCGGTCTGAAAGCGTTGATTTACCATGGTCAATATGAGCAATGATTGAAAAATTGCGGATATTTTTATTCATATTAATAAATTAGTATCTTGGTTATTAACGGTTAACTATCTAAAGTGCCTTTTGGTTATTACCAGCATTGCTAATAATTACATAGACAGAAAGAGGAACATTTTACACATTTATCACTACTAAGCATAGCGTTATCGAGAAGTTTGTCTTTATTTCTGGATAATATTTTGTGCAATACGCTCAACAGTAGTTTGTGGCAAATTACCAATGATGATAATATTTTTGTGCCCAAAGTTCGTTGAATAAATAGTCCGCCCACCCTGTTGGATGATTTGATTTGATTGTTTAGCTTGCTCAGAAGATACATTAACCGTAAACGAAAATACACCATCTGAGTACAATTTAGTGGCAATATCAGAGCTATAAAAATTCAAATTATAGGCGGCTATTTCTTTAAACCCTTTAGGCAACCAAGCTAATCGCCATTGGCCAAGCACATCTTTTTGCTTTTCAATCGATAATAAAATCGGATAAGTTCGGCTATTGATGTAGTTTGCCAGTTCATTCTTATCAAAATCTTTCTCAAGTTGAACCACTTTTAGTTGGCTGATGACATCATTATTTTGATCTAATAAATCAATTCTCATCGGTAAATCGGTTTCATCATCAATCCAAATCACATAGCTATAACGGTCGTTATCTTTAGCGACAACTTTTACCAATTGTACGCTTCGGTTAGCAGTTCTAGTTTGACCTAATTCAATAAAATCATAAATGTCTTTAAGCGCATCGAAATTGTTATAGATCACATCAGGAAAAGCTTCCAAAATACGTGAGCTTGTAATAGAAAATGATGGGCTATCAGGCTGAAAATAACTGGTGACGCCTTTATGTAAAATGATCTCTTTATCAGGACCTTCAAGATAACGCAAACACGCATTAATATCTTCTTTTTTAGTAGCGCCCAAATGGCTATATTCAAATGTGCTTACATATTGGTTTTTATCTTGAGATAAAAAGTAAATTCGGTAATCTTGCGTTTTTACAGCATGATTCATTCTATTTAAGCGTATTAGGGCATCGTCGGTATCCTGAGCAAAAATAGACGCTGAAAAAAACACAAAAAACAGAGCAAATATAATATTTCTGCTCTGTTTTAGAGAATATATAACAAAATAATGTAATGATTTCATTTCGAATTAACGAGCATTTAATCTTTTTTGTAATTCATAATCTTGTACAAGCAATCTAATTTTGTCATATTGGCGTTTTTCAAGTAATTGCTGATCGTTTTGTTGGTGAGTTCCCCCCACTGGTGCAAGGTTTATCCCTACTGGTACTGTATTTAATATAGGGCTTGCGTTAACACTATCTGCTTGTCCTTGATGATATTGCACACCAACAATAATGCCAAGGGTTACACACGCTGCAAGCCCAACTTGGCTAGCTTTAGCAAAAAAGTCTTTAACGTGAATCCACATGAGATTTTCAGATTTTGGTGGCGCAGTGGCTTCAACATTAGGTTGATTTGTCGGTTGGTTATATAAATCTTCAGCCATAATTACATTAGCTACTTGCTTAGAAACATCTAGCGTTAATAAGCTACTATGCAACTCGCCACGCATTGTATTTCTTACAAGGTGGTAGCGCTGCCAGCATGATTGCAAACTTTCGTCATATGATACTGCATCAACAATATGATCATTGTCAAACTCACCGTCCATAAGTAGTGAAAGTTGCTCTTTCTGTTCTATTTGCATAGTAAATACCTTAAATTTATGACTACTGCTTATTAATTTGTTTGTAACCGTTAACTAAGTAATGGTTTAATTTTTTCATCAATTGCATCGCGTGCTCTAAAAATACGTGACCGCACTGTCCCTACAGGGGTATCCATAATTTTAGCGATTTCTTCATAGCTTAAACCGTCAATTTCGCGCAACATGATTGCCGTTTTTAAATCGTCGGGTAATGCCTCTATGGCAGCAAATACTGTTTTTTTCACTTCGTCTGAAAGCGCTAAATTTTCAGGATTATCGAGATCTCTCAATGAATCTGCACCTTCGTAACTTTCAGCCTCGTTAGCATCAATATCTGATGCTGGAGGACGCCTTCCTTGAGACGCTAAGTAATTTTTTGCCGTATTAACCGCAATTCGATACAACCATGTGTAAAAAACACTTTCACCTTTAAAAAGGCTTAATGAACGGTATGCCTTTATAAAAGTATCTTGCACAACATCAGGAACTTCAGACGCTAATACATAACGAGAAACCAAATAAGCCAATTTGTTTTGATAACGAACAACAAGTAAATTAAAAGCGTTTTTGTCTCCCTTAAGAACGCGATCAACTAGTACTTGGTCTGTTACTTGCTCCCCCATTAAAGGCCATTCCTTATTGTGTTAATAACTGTCGTTCGGCCCAAATTTGCGCATACAAACAGTTAGATTCTTAAATTGAAAAAAAGTTCCCACTATTTTAATAGAAATTTAATTATTTTACTCATTAATTGTAAATATTTAATCTTTATATACTCAAAAATAAATTTTTCTGAAGTTTTTTGACAACGATTATTGCAAATAAGATCGGGTTTCGATTTTTTAATTAAGCGGAACGATCTCTCGCTCACCACGTTCATTATAAGTGATTTGATAAAATTGAGGTAGATTAAAATTAACCGAGCTACTGGTGGTAAACGTAAAACGATCGTCAGATAAAACATAAAATTCGTTGATATCTTTCACCATATTGTCTCTTGAACCGTTGCAGTTACGATAAATTTCAACTTGATTATGTTCATTTAAAATGAAAAGATCAAAGCCCGAATCGGTATTTTCAAAGAAGAATTGAATAATCCCTGCATAAGCAACACTATCAATTTCTTTCGGTAGTTCGTTAGTTTCGTCTAAAATATTCAGTGGCCTACCTTGTATTTTATTATTTGATACCGCGCCATAAAAATCAATTGCATTGTCAAATTGATGACTTGATACGCCTAGTCGTTCAAAAAACAGATACCAAGAAGCTCCTCCAACCCTTAATGGTTTAACTTGTGTTGAGTTGTTTTCAGTCGTGGTTAAACGTAAATCAATACATTCATCCATTAGCTTTTTCATGTCCTGTTTGATTTCATTGCTTAGGTACTCACTATAACAAAAAATTTCGATTGAACTGGGCAAGTCAGCGTCTTTGTGCATACGATTTAACAAAGCCTTAATCGCTTCAAGCACCGATAGTGTGCCACTAAAATGAAGTACACGAATTTCATTCCATGAATTACGATAAAGAAGATCTATCGATCCCACCAAGCTCAGCTCATGCTGACCATAATTAAGCACGCTATTAGTTACTTGGTCGTCTAATTCAATATTCACTGTTGGATCGTCTTCTAAATTTAAAATAATAGCTAAATGACGAATTTCACATGGTCCATATAACTGATCTTCAGTTGCTGTAGGCACATCAATAGGAAAATATTTTTTTAGATCCTCAATCAACTTATTAATTTTTGTGTTGTTTCGATTTTCTCCATCGCGATAATAAAAAGAGGTAGAATCAGCTATTAAGCCGTTAAAGTAACACCATCCTACTAATTTCACTAAATATTTGCTGTATTCTAGATATTGATGACCAACAATTGATTTCAACATAGGTTTTTGATTATAAACATACCATCCAGCTCGATTAATACGATCTTTGGCGACATGAATAAATGTTAATACCTCTTCTTGTAGATTATCAGATATATTAAGCTTTAAAGTGGTAATCTTTCCCGGTAGTACTTCAAAAGCAGCATAGAGCTTTCGTGTTAATATCGCCAAATCTTTAGGGCTAATCTGTGAGTCTAAATTATTACGCCGACCAAAATTAAGCAAATTTCGATAGCCCGCCATCATGGTGTGTAACAAAATTTCATGCATTTCTCGAACTTGCCCTATTTTCCATTTTTGGCAAGCATCTAATTTTGCAATTTGTTGTTTATTCCATCCCCAGCTTTTAACTAAGTTACTAAGTATAGCACGGCGCCAAGAAAGTGATTTCATTGGAATAGAGAGCTTTTCATTTATTTTTAAATAAAAACAGTTGCGAATTAACTCAAGTCGTTGCCAATCATTAATTTCAATGAGATAGTTACTAATTCTGTCTAATAGCATGTAATACGAATCTAGATACATTCCTTTATGTATTTCGCCGTTTTGAATGAGTTCTCTCATTTGATAAGCAATTGGTTTATTTTGTGGGTAAATCCATGAATACGCTTCTAATAACATAGTTTTAAGCACAGCTTTAAAAGGTGAATCAATGCTTTTATAAAGTTGCCACAAACTTGCACCAAAATACTCTTCAGCTGATAGATTTGTTAACGGTCCAAAATCAATCCACTGATCTCGTTCAATTAAATTAAGATCAACCATGGCGTTAACACATTCTTCATAAGTGGAGTAAATGACGTTATTCACAGTAAAGTTATGGGGCACCACAAACCACAACAAAAATTTGCCAGCTAATAAATTTGCGGAGCGATAAAACTCTTCAAGCAACAAAATGTGCTGTGCAGAACCACAATTCTCACCCATTAAGCATTCATGATGTTTATTAATAAACCGATCGGCATCAACAACAAATAACGTTAATTTAACCTGCAACGTTGCGGCCCAATCTTCAATTAGGCGACATTTTAACTGTAAGAATTCTTTTTGTTGGTCAGTTAAACTATTTTCAATGCATATCCAAATATCAAGATCCGATTGAACCGACTGCCCCATAGAACAGGTGCTGCCCATTGAATATAAAGCTGATATTGCAGGAACACGAGTCACTTTAGTTTTATTTTTGGTGGGAGCAAAATTAAATTTATGTTTAAGTAGTTTTTTTGTATCAGTAGATAATTGATAACAAGCAATCCCTGAAGGTATATTACCTTCCATATATCCGGGTAATTCAGGAGTATGATAGTGAAAAAGAGCAGGAAGCAACAAAAATACTTGTTGAAATTCATCAGGCATGCCAATAAGAGCCCGTTCACGCTTTAGATTGGCAAGCTCTTCAAGTTCTTTTTTTATGTTATTGATATAATATTGCATAGCTTCAATTAGGTAAAACACGCGTATTAAACTAACGCATTTGGTAAATCTAGCATGTTATTAGTGCAAGGTAAATAGGGCTAAAATTTAATCTTAGAGTAAAACACATTAATATGATCACAATTGAAAATATAACTAAGCAAATCCAAAAAAAGCAGGCAACCAAATTTGTCGATAATAAAGCTGCGGTATTGTTACCAATCGTCGAGGTTAATCACCAATTGCATCTGTTATTTCAGGTCAGATCAGAAAAACTAAAATGGCAACCTGGCGATATCTGTTTTCCTGGTGGTCGGGTTGAATTGACTGACCCCAATCCCGAATACACCGCCAAGCGTGAGACTGTTGAAGAATTAGGTATAGCCTACAATCAAATAACGATTTTAGGGCAATTACCTAAATTTATTGCAACATTAGGTATGATTATTTACCCATTTGTAGGCACAATAAACTCGCTAAATGATTTGCAACTAAACCATGACGAAGTAGAACAAATCTTTACCGTTCCGGTTGAGTGGTTTATTCATAACCGCCCAATGAGTGCAACAATGTTTGTAGGGCATAAACCTGCCGATGATTTCCCTTTTAATATCATTACTAACCGTTCACAAAGCTGGCAAAAACGCGAGCATCCCGTCTATTTTTATCAGTATCGTAATAGGGTTATTTGGGGGTTAACCGCTCAAATTCTTATGCGTTTCATCGAAACAATTCGTGAATAATCTATAGGGTAAATACAATTTTACAAAAGTAATCACAAGTTTAATCAGCAAAAAGTTAACACTTTTTTTAACAAATTATTTCATTTTAAGCAATTTGTGCTAGGCTCTATTCTATTTAATGAAAAGAGCTTGAGGATTATCACTGAACATCTTATAACTATAGATAGTTGTTTTACAATTCATTCAAACCAAAACAACTATTATATGTCTTAACACTTTTTACAAGTAGACAAGGACAAAACATTCTGGAGCTCCACAAGTTAGAACATTCTCAAAGCAACACTATATTAATATATCTGTAAATTAAATAAGCGTTAACAAAGTGATTTTCTATTTTAATAATTCAAAACGAAGGATTCAATCATGAAACGTTTTACCAAAACTTCTATTGCTTTAGCCGTACTATTATCTTTACCCGTTGCGAATCTTTACGCTGCTGAACCTTTAACAGCCAAAGAAAGTAGCCATTTAGTGCCATTAAAAGAAATTTCAGTGACTGGAAGTTACTTACAAGCCGATAACGCAGCTAAGGATATTTCACGTGCGGCCGACGAAGCGGGAGCTAAATATTACCACATTACTGCCATCGAAAGCCCAGCTAATGGCACTTCATCAGATCGCGCTATTGTTTATGCAAATATTTATCAATCTAATGCACCTATTGCCGTGCAGAAAGATGAAACCACCTATAATGGTGTAGTTTCTTATAATCGTTCAAAGGCGCTTTACTATTTACCATTTGAAATTGTTAAATTTAAAGGTAATTACAATAACACATCCGAAATCACTCAAGCAGCAAGTAAATTAGCCGCTGAGAAAAATGCTTATGCGTTTTATATCGATTCAATTTCGTCGGCTAATGCCAGCAGTCAAGCTGAAGATATCGAAGTTGCCTTATACAAACAAGATGCGCCAATCAGAGATTATATCGCTACAAATGCGATACAAGGTCAAGATGCTTACGAAATCAGTAGTGAAGCGTTTAAACATATGACCCCATTTAATACAATTAGCTTCCATGGTGTATTTAACAATACTGCAGAAATTAGTTCGGCTGCACAAAAACATGCTATCGCTAATGGCGCCCATTTTTATTACGTAAAAGAAGTATCTGCCAACCCTGCAAACACAGCGCAAACGGTGTTTGTAAGCCTATATAAATAAAGTCACAGTTTTCTAAAATAAGTTCTACATGAGCAATGTTTTTTGCTCATGTGGGCTTCACATCAAAAACGTTAATCTAAAACATTAACTTTCATGGTAATTGCTTAATTATTAATATCAATTTTTAACTAAAATCGGTCAGATATCCCAAATTAAGCATACAGATAAAATTCTGCCAACCTCATTTGGCAAAGACAAATAGATAGCAATTAGGAATTTTAATCGAAGGATACACTTTAGCAATCAAAATGATCAAAGTATGGCTGGGGTACCAGGATTCGAACCTGGGCGTGGCGGGATCAAAACCCGCTGCCTTACCGCTTGGCTATACCCCACTATAGAAAACAAATATCGTACACAATATACGTTAGTGAGAACTAGAATAAATCTAGCACATCTACCAGTTCCATCTATATGCAATAGCATTAATGGAATCAGCATGCTGGATATAAAACAGATTATAGAGTAAGATATCTTAAATATGCATACTGGAATGGCTGGGGTACCAGGATTCGAACCTGGGCGTGGCGGGATCAAAACCCGCTGCCTTACCGCTTGGCTATACCCCAATTAAAGGATAAACATTAAGATTAAATGGTGCGGGTGGAGAGACTTGAACTCACACACCTTGCGGCGCCAGAACCTAAATCTGGTGCGTCTACCAATTTCGCCACACCCGCACTGAATACTTCCGGTAAAAGTATTACCCAATCTTAATGGTGGCTACGACGGGATTCGAACCTGTGACCCCATCATTATGAGTGATGTGCTCTAACCAGCTGAGCTACGTAGCCATTCATTCGCAACGTCGTAACCAACATTGCGAGGCGCATTATGCTTGTGTTACGACAAATCGTCAACCCTTTTTTTAAGATATTTTGAAAAAAAGTTGCGATTGATTAAGATGCAATCAAATCCAGTTTATTAACGCTTCAATTCGCCTTTTTTGTAACTCGCAATGAATTTGTTTTCCAGTATAACCATCAGCAATAATGTGTTGCACGTTAACACCATTGGCGATGCTATAAGCTTCTTTTAAATAATTTGCTTGTGTAAACGATGTTGTTTTAGCGAAAGCTTGGCTTGCGATGATTAATTGATTTAGGTGCAAAGGGTTGCGCCATACATCAATGTTATTTAACAACGAAACAATTTGCTCAGCAGTGAGTGTCTGCGCTCTTTCAACATCGCCACGATATTGGCGAGTCATAATCGCAATTTTAGTATAGTTGTTGGGGGCTTTGATTTTTGCGCACAATGATTCGACCACAGACTTACTAGGCAACAGCCCACACAATACAGCAAAACGTATAGTTAAATCGTCAGTTAGTAGGGTTGATTTTTTTAGCGCATCAAGAATATCAGCTGATAGGCATAATAATGGAAACAACAACGTAAGCGCCCCACATTGCTCAAGTACTTGAAAATAGATTTGAGGATTTGAAGTTGACAATGCTTTTTCTGTTTCCTTCCATACGCGTTCTGGCGTTAAACAACTCACCTCACCAGCTGATACCATTTGTTTCATTAAGTCTAAGGTTTGTGGCGCTACAGTAAAGCCTAATTGATGAAAACGCGCTGCAAAACGTGCAACTCGTAATATACGTAGCGGATCTTCTCGAAAAGCTGGTGAGACATGGCGTAAGATTTTATGTTTGATATCATCAACACCATGATAAGGATCGATAATATTGCCATTTTCATCCATGGCAATGGCGTTAATGGTTAAATCTCGGCGAATCAGATCTTGTTCTAATGTAATTTCTTTACTAAAATCACAAATAAATCCAGTATAACCTTTACCGGATTTTCGCTCAGTCCGAGCCAATGCGTATTCTTCTTTTGTTTTGGGGTGCAAAAATACAGGGAAATCTTTACCGACTTGTTGATATCCTAATGCCAAAAGCTCCTCTGGCGTAGCACCAACAACAACCCAGTCATGATCAATAACAGGCAGATGCAACAAACTATCGCGCACACTACCTCCAACAAGATAGGTTGCACTCATCTATCGCATCCAACGATCTTTTTTACGTCGACTAGGTATAATCCTTGGTAATATAAGCCCTAAAATAAGGCCACCACCAGCTACAAGACCACCATAGGTGAACCAAGTTACAATAAGATCAAGGCGTTTATCATCCACTTGATTCAGCATTGATTCAATTCGCGTCCCCTGCTCTTTGAGCTGTTGTTCTAAAACTTCATTTTTACTTTGAAGTGTTTCAATTGTTTTTTCCGCTGATTGCAACTTTTGGATGTATTCATTGACCAATTTCTGTTGGTTCGCATCGGCGTTATCGGCTTTATCTTTATATTCTGCAAATTTTGCTTCTAACTCAGGAAAGCGTTCTTTATAGCTAGCTTGTTCGTTCAGTTTAGCCGTTTCTATCCAAGCAACACTACCATTATTAAGTTGAATACGACTGTATTTACCATCTGCACTTTTTTCTAGCTCAATGACCTTTTCTCCAGCTTTAACTACATTAGAAAACGCATACTGCGAACCAGGGCCTCGCCGCAAATAAATATCAACATCATCTGTCACATATTTGTCTATAGCGTAACTATTAAAAGCAATCGCAAAAAGCGGAAGCATTGTAATAACATTATGTTTTTTCATCATATTTACAACAATAACCTATAAATATTTACATAATAACATAAATAAATGGTAATTCGCATAATCATTTTATTTGTAAGTGGTTATCAATCTTAAAATAAAGTTAATATCCCCAGAAATGGAATTGGTTATATTTTGTGCTTTGCTAACCACCAAATAAGGAATTAAAGATACCCTTTAAGACACATAGCCATATGAATCACCACCTCAACAATCGCAATATAGATGTCTATTTTCGTACTGCACCTTAGCAGAGCTATATTATTTTGGTAAACGATTACAAAACTCACAACCACAAACAATTGACAAGTTGAGCCCAACTGAACCTAATTGTTGTATAAACGCCAATATGCCATCTACTCTGTGCCCAGAAGAAAGTTTAGGTAATTTTATGCACGTCAGGGCTTGAAAGTTACCAAAATAGTAAAGGCTGACTACCAATCTTTGCAATAAAAAAACTTTTTAAAACCGATAATGGCATACTATTATTAGCAAAGATTGTATTGCTAAACTGCATTAAACCAGTCACTTTATTTTAGGTAAAAGAGGCATATTGTATATGCCAAAATACTTTAATCAATTTAGGTGAAAAACCATATTAAGTTAATCGATTTTCAGTGATATTGCTTATTTTTGAGCGAACACAAAAGCTCATGACGTTTAGTGACTACTGGATTAAAGAATTCTTACCTCACAAAACCCCAATAACCCATTATGGTTCTTCATAAAAAAATCGCCACGCGCGAACATCACTTGCAAAAGTTGATTCACGTTTATATACCAGCTTTAGCTAAAAATAACGTAGGTCTACAGTAGGTCTACACCAGTAAACCGTTAACTTTTCATCTGAACTATATAAATAAGCGGTATTGAGCTAAACCTATAATAAAGTTCAGATGATAAGTTTTATATCATATCTATAAAATTACAATTAAAACCAGACTTCGGTTTGTACACCAAAACTAATTTGATGATCTTTACCATTAAAATCAAATTTACTGATATCATTTTGTAATGCCTCTATATAAGAAACATAAAAACGGATATCGGGTCGTGAAGATAAAATACTTTTTCCAACTTTGAACGAATGATAAAGCGTGGTTTTGTATCCTTCTTCAACATAAGTTTTATTTTTGACTTTGTTCTTTTGTCGAAAATAACCAAGCTCAACACCACTTTGATTATAAGTATCCCAGATATAAGCTGGTCTTATAGCTGATTTAAAGCTTGTAAAATCGGTATGTGGGCGGTTAAGATCGTAAGAGTAAACATCATTACCTGAAGTTAACGCCAAAGCATGAGCCACAATAATATCATTACTTAGATAAGCTTCCCCCTCTGATACAAAGCGATAAGCTTTACCTCCTGTATGCGTACCAATATAGTCATTATCTGAATTACTGGCAAATTCTGGATTATTCGTATTAATATTTGCTAACTGTGAAGCAACAGAATTGGTTGCTGTCTGCAATGTAAACTGATTAAATCCACCAAAAAATTTATTTTGACGCAAAACAAAACTACCAAGCCAAGCATTTTTTACAGATACATTATCTTGGATTTTAGATTTATTTGGAGCTGAATAACGAGCATTCACCCCAAGCGTTGCATCTTTCCATAATGGAATATCACGATAGCGGATTTCTAGTTCGTTTAAATCAACTTCTTCTTTTTTATGTTGAATAATTTCATTGCCATTGCTATCTATTTTAGCTACTCCTTTTTTGCTCTTTACATTTACATCTGCTCTTACTAAAGCGACATCAAAAGCGCCGATACCGACTTTAAGATTTTCAACACCAATCCCCCCACCAGCGGGTGTTTTTTGGGTTTTCCAATCAAGCATTTGAATTTCATTATAAGGTAATGAGTGCTTACCAACCCATAATTTTGCATCAGGAAAACTTGGTACAAATCCTTTTGTTTCTAAATAAATATCTGAAAATTGCATAAGATTGTCATCTTGAGTATTAAATAACCCCGCAGCTTTATTTGTCGCTACATTTCCATCAATCATAACAATTGTATCAACACGTCTTCCATCTTGATCATAGATTTTTTGCTTAAAGACAAGATCATACCAACCGCCATATTCATTACCAAATCGACCTAATGCTCCTTCAGCATAATTCTTAGGTTTACCATTACTTGAAGTTGACCAGCCACCACGAAAATAACCATTATAAGAAAAACCGATTTCATCTTTAATATAGTCTTTAAATTCAGCTAAAGTAAATGATCTCTTTTCTGGTGGATTTTCACCTAGTACGGTGTCTGCTTTTGGTGTATTAACTAGCACAATTTGATTATTACTTATTTGTGCAGGATTACTAGGTGGCTGTTGCTTTGTAAGTACTGTTTTTTGGCTATTTTTAAGTGCTTTTTTCTGATTATTTATAACAATTTGTTGTTTTTGAAGATGATTATTTAACTGAGCGAGCTGTTTATTCGACTCAATCACTTGCTTTTTCAAATCATTAGACTCTTGACTAAGTGCTAATAATTTTTGTTCTAATAATGCAATTCTTGCTTCTAATTCATCTTGAGTAGCAGCAATAGCATTTGGTAAATAACATAAACAAAGCATCGTCATTAAAACAATTCGTTTTGGTTTTACTTTACATATTTTTTTTATTGAATATTTCATTTTTCTCTACTCATTATTTTAAAGAATAAATAAAATCTTTTAGATTTAAAACAAAAAAAAACCTAAAGGGTAGCCATTACTGCCCTTTAGGTTTTGCCCGCTATAGATCGGTAACAATCCAATACTTTTTAATAAGCAATTTTAATATAGCGAATAAAAACGATTGTTCAAAAACTAAATACTAATAGTGTGATTGATATCACATTAAAAATTATCATTTTATATACATATCGTGCAAAATACAGCCAGCAGCCTTTAAAAAATAGGAAGTGACAAAAACATTTAATAATATATAGATACCATTCTATACAGGCTAATTAGATCGTTGTTTTTCATCAGATGTAATGGATAAAAATTGTTGGAGGGTGTGAGCATAACTATGATTAAAAATTATTATAAACAAGCCCTGCAAGTAGAGAATGTATAAATTTCCTTTTCATTAAAAATGATAATTAATTATCCAGAAAGTATATGGTAAAAAGTATCTTTGATTTTCTACTTTAATAATAAATATACCTATTGATTTAATAATAAATATACCTATTGAAAATTTTTATAAGTTGCAACTCCTTGAAGGTACAGCACTAAAAATTGATGATGCAAATAAATTAAACAATGTTTTCTCCATCAAATAACTTATCAAGCTCTTCAATAAAGGCTTGTTCAGGTCGATGGTAAAAGACGCCATGTTCAGGCATGCCACGCAAAAACAGGTAATAAACACCGCCAAAATGCGTTTGGTATTGGTAATTTGTTAAGCGATTTTTTAAAAAACGATGCAATGCTAAACAATAAAGTTGATATTGCAAATCATAGCGATGCTCACACATCACTTTTTCTAAAGCGGCCTGATGATAAGACTCAACGCACTTACCTAGCCAATTTGATTTGTAATCAACCACATAATATTTTCCTTCAAATTTAAAGACTAAATCAATAAATCCTTTTAACATGCCTTGTACAGCGTCAAAATCTAACTTTGGGCATAATCTTGACAAATTATCATATCGTTTGCATAAGCTATCTAATTGCTGGCTAGTTACCGTTTTGCGTATAGGGAGATAAAATTGCAATTCATTAATATGTTGATCCAATAATACTTTTGATAAGATTAAATTTGGCTTATGCAGTTGTGTACCCAATACTTGCTGCATCCATTTAGTTATTACACTATGCCATGCTGGTTCTAAATTTAGCTTTGTCAACATGTTATGGCATAATACATCAAGGTTATCTGGCGTGACCTCTTCCATAATGCTATGCATTAATGTACCGACATATGCCCCTTTAGGAAAATGATGAATATCATATTGAAAATCGGCTGGCAGGGAACTGTTTGTGTCAAGTTGTGGTTCGTCCCAGTCATTAATAATATCAGGATGGTAAGCCAATATTTGATCATTATGTTTTTGTAATTCCGTGTAACTTGTGACCCGCCAATCACTTGAGATATTGCGCGAAAATACGTTAGCTGACAAAACTGGGTTTGGCAAAATTTGAGGAATATACTGCTTACACTCTACGGGTAATTGTACATCGACTAAATTAGCCATACGTTCAATTGATCTTAATTCACTATTTAATAAATAATTAATAGCAGATTGATTGGCCTTCAATGAGGCAAGACCAATGTAACAATGGTAAACAGAGCGCGTCATTGCAACATATAATAATCGTAAATCTTCGGCAAGTCGTTCGTTTTCTATTTGTTGTTTAATCTCGTCAGTTAACCGCCATACATAATTTAGCTGATAATCATCATTTTTATCATGATAAAATTGGCTATCTGATATTCGACACAATGAAATAAATGGTAACCAAACAATCGGGAACTCCAATCCCTTTGATTTATGAATAGTAATAATCTTAACGAGATTTTCATCACTTTCGAGGCGTTGCTGATGATTTTCTAAGTTAAGATCTGGGCTAACTATTTGCTTTGTAAACCAACGAATTAACGCATGTGGGCTATCTAATTCATGTGATGCATCTTGTAGTAATTCCCCCAAATGCATTAAGTTGGTTAATGTTCGCTCGCCATCTTTGTGAGCTAATATGTTTTCAGCTAAATGACGTTTTTTCATCATTCGGCGTAACATAACTAACACACCATAATATTGCCAAATTGCTTGGTATTGTTTGAACTCTTCAACTAAACTTTCCCATTTGTCTTGATTGTCAGTGATTTGCTCTAGCTCGGTCATGGTTTGCCCTAGCAATGACGTCATCAACGCTAACCTTAGTGTTGCTTCGTTTTCAGGCATTAAAACAGCCTGTAGTAGATTCAATACATCTTTTGCCTCATTTGACGAAAAAACACTACTATGGTTTGATAGGTAAACACTTTTAACACCACAATTAGCCAATTTTTGTTGAATAATTTCTGCTTCACGTCCAGTGCGTACTAAGATGGCAATATCAGCCGTTGTTACGGGGCGCTGTTGTTTTTCATTATCAATTAATATTGATGAGTTAGATAACAAAGTCACAATTTGATCAGCACAACAATTTGCCATGTGATTTTGATAATCTGTTTTGGTTGTAATTTCGTCAGGCAATAAATATGCCGTTAAGGCACCTATTTCTTGGTTATTAATTTGCAAAGACTTTTGTTGATTCTGCTTTGCTACATCCATAGGTAAAAAAGGAATATCTTCAAATATGAATGGATTATCGCAATTAGCAAACAATTGGTTAACAGCGTTAACCATTGCTGCCGACGAACGATGGTTTACATCCATGGTAAAATAATTTTCTCCTGCCGATTGTTTAGCTTTTAAATAAGTGAATATATCAGCGCCCCGAAAACTGTAAATTGCTTGCTTAGGATCGCCAATAAACAGTAAGCCTCGATCGGTCTGTTTGTTACCATAGATATGGTTAAAAATTTGATATTGCGCAGGATCGGTATCTTGGAATTCATCAATCAAGGCAACACAGTATTTTGAAGCTATACTTTTCGCTAATCGTGCACCTGTTTTTGCATGTAATGCGCGATTAAGTTGCCCAATAAGATCATCAAAGCTCATTTCGCCATTTTTAAGTTTCTCGTTGTAAAGATCTTTTTGAATCACACTGACGATATCTATTAAAATTTGGCTACGTAAATCAAACGATTGTTTGAATAAGCCGTCAATCTGATCAAAAACAAAATGGTATGGCGCATTCTTTCCTTCTTTCGTTTTTTCAATTAAAATCGATTGCTTAAACTTTTCGAGCTCATTAGGTAATTGGAAAGATTGAGTTACATTATTTGCCCATGCTGAGACTTTAGTCACCCAATTAGGTAAATTTCGACGGCTATATGATTGTTTGCTGACACCTGATTGAGAAATGATATCGACTAACTCATCAACCGACGCTAGCCAAGACTGCTTAACATTTTCAATTTTCTCATAATTTATTTGATGAAATGCTTTAATTTTAGCTGTGATATCTGGATTTATCGGTTTATTGTCGTTTAGATCTAAGCCTAAATATGGGGTAATATCTTTCAATAATTCCGTTGGATCTTGCCATGTTGCAAGGACTAAATAGGCAAGCGATTTATCCAGTGGCGTAAAGTAGTGGCGCCAAAAGTCTTGTGTTACTCGCAATTTTAGTTGTGATTCATCTGAAACTAACTTTTGCTCAAATAACACGCCAGATTCAAACGCATGACTGGTGAGTATACGCTGGCAAAAACTATGGATAGTATAAATTGCCGCATCATCCATTGATTGTTGAGCAACGGTAAGTCGTTGCACCGCTAATTTTCGATCGTCGACTAATTCAATGAGTTGTTGATAAATAGGATCTTGATGTTGTCCTTCCAATAATCCAATTCGTAGTTCTTGTATATTTTTCCTTATTCGAGAACGTAGTTCTTGGGTCGCCGCTTTGGTAAAAGTAACCACCAGAATTTCGTTAACCTCTAAAGGTCTTGGGTAGCTATTTTGGCCAATGCCAAGTAATAACCTTAAGTAAATGAAGGTGAGTGAATAAGTTTTGCCTGTTCCAGCCGATGCTTCAATTAAAGCTCGACCAGTTAACGGCAAATCAAAAAGATTAAGTTTTTTTACTCCGCTTGATAAAACCATTCAAGTTTTCCTGCAGAGTCTAACGACAAATTAATACAAGCAATTGCCGCTGTAGGAAACATAGGAGGATTGATTTGCGGGCACAATTCATTAACTAAATATCCCACTAGCGGTAGATGTGATACCACTATTACATTTTCAGTTCCTTCAGCTAGCAACATCGTTAATATGCCAGCGACATGTGATGAGTTACCACCGGGCACTAAAAACTGATCAGTTTCAATCTTTGCAACATTAACATGTGATGATAATGCAGTAAATGTCTGTTGAGCACGTAAATAAGGGCTGACTAAACCAAGCTCAAATTGATAACCTTGCTCTTTAAGCCACATTCCAGCTTGATTCGACTGTTTTATGCCATAATTGGTTAAGGCTCTGCTAAAATCCGATGAAGCAGAAAACCCTGCTTCACCGTGTCTCATAATGCAAACTTTCATTTATAGTTAATTTTCATCTATAGTTAATTAACGTAATTTTAATTGAAAAATCATAGATTCTGCACCACAGCAAAAGGTAAATTTTACTGATAATTTAAATCCATCGTTAACTTTTTCAATATTGCTATCAATTTTGCATGGTTCTGTTTCAACATTTTTTGCAGCTTGTGTTAATGAAGCCAATTTAGCTTGAACTTCTGATTCTGTTGCAAAAACGTGCTCATACCCAGCAGTACAATCTTCGTTGTCAATTATTGTACCAACATCCACACAACAACATGCTGCTGTTTCATTAGCTTTACATTTATTTAAGGAATTTGCCATGCTATACCTCTGTTTACCGTTTAATATTAGCAACAGTATACTCTCAATCCTAACTTAGGGCAAAACACTAACATTGTTTTATTTTAGTTTCTTTCTCAGAAAAAATTTATGACTAATTCATTATGTCTATATTACTTATTTGCAATAACTAGACCGCTAACCATACTTACCTCGTATTGATTAACTTTTGAAGTTATATCATTAATTTTCTAACTCAATCTTGCATGGCCTCAATATTGCATGGCATATAGGGCGAACGACTTTGCTAGTAGTTGTTCAAAATGAGAGGAGATAAATTTACCTCTGCCAGATGGCAGAGGTTAACATCATTAAAATTTAGGTGCTGAAGGGCGACCACGTTTTTTTGCAAATCCTTTATCAGATATATCAGATTTGCCACTTTTACGGCCTCGCTTTGCTTCAGCCGTTGTGCCAGTACATAGACTCATTTTCATTGGTTGATTAAGAACTCTTACTTTTTCAAAATGTTTCAACATGTCTTTCGGCATGCCTTTTGGTAATTCAACAGTTGAATAAGTATCATAAAGTTTAATATTACCAATGTACCGACTACTAATATCACCCTCATTGGCAATTGCTCCAACAATATGACGAACTTCAATACCGTTTTCTTTACCCACTTCAATGCGGTACATATCCATATCGCCAACATCTCGGCGCTCTCGACGTTTGGGTGATTCACGGTTATCACCACGCAACCGACGCTCGCCTCCTCGGCTATCACGATCTCGCATTTCTCGCGCAGGTTTAAATACTGGATCTGGTGGTAAAATTAGTGGGCGTTCACCTTGCGCTAATTTTAATAAAGCAGTTGCAATTGTTTCTAAATCAGCTCCGCTATCAGATTGTATTTGTGCTAATAGATTTTGGTATTGGTCTAAATCGCTACTTTCAAGTTGTTTTCGGACTTGTTCAGTAAATTTAACTAAACGACGTTTTTCGAGTAGCTCTTTAGATGGTAATCCAACTTCTGGAATCGGTTTTTTAATAGTTTGTTCGATATTCTTAAGTAAACGACGTTCACGGCTATCAACAAATAAAATAGCTCGACCTGCTCGACCTGCTCGACCTGTTCGTCCAATACGGTGAACATAAGATTCAGAATCTAATGTGATATCATAATTGATAACTAAACTAATACGCTCAACATCTAGCCCACGAGCAGCAACATCAGTTGCAATTAAAATATCAAGCCGACCGTTACGTAAGCGATCTAAGGTCTGTTCTCGTAATTGTTGTGTCATATCGCCATTTAAAGCAGCGCAACTATAACCATTTTTTTCAAGTACATCAGCTACATCTAAAGTGGCTGATTTTGTTCGAACAAATATGATAGCGGCATCAAAATCTTCTGCTTCTAAGAAGCGAACAATCGCTTCGTTTTTACGCATACCACGAACAAGCCAATAACTTTGATCAATATCAGGTGCTGTTTGATTAGTCCCTTTAATTTGAACTTCCTTTGGATTATGCATAAATCGTTTAGTAATACGACGAATTGGTGCTGGCATTGTTGCCGAAAATAATGCTGTTTGATGATCTTCTGGGATCGTTGCCATGATGCTTTCTACATCATCAATAAATCCCATTCTTAGCATTTCATCTGCTTCATCAAGTACTAAACCTTTTAGATTGGAAAGATCCAATGTTTTGCGATTTAAATGATCAAGTAAACGTCCTGGTGTGCCAACCACAATTTGTGGACCTTGTTTTAAGGCACGTAACTGGACGTCGTAGCGTTGCCCACCATATAAAGCAAGAACTTTTACTCCTTTCATATATTTTGAATATTCAGAGCAAGCATCAGCAACTTGTATCGCTAATTCTCGTGTTGGTGCTAAAACTAAAAGTTGTGGTGCTTTTAAATTTGCATCAATATTCATTAAAAAAGGAATTGAAAACGCAGCTGTTTTACCGCTACCTGTTTGTGCCATACCCAATACATCATTACCATCTAATAATAGAGGAATACACTCAGATTGGATAGGTGATGGTTTGCTAAAACCAAGATCATTTAAGGCGTTAAGGATATCCTCGGATAAACCAAGGTCAATAAAAGAAACTTCTTTTGTCATGTAAACTCGCTTATAAATTTTGAATATATAAACTTGTTTATTTCGTTGGCAAAGATATTAATATTTATGAATAAACATCAATAGTTAACTATCTTATTTTGCCAAGCAAATAAACAAAGCAAATATAAATTTATGCCAGCTCACTAAATTGAAAATTTACAACTAACCCCAATAACTAACTGCCGATATTGACTTAACAACGATTCGATATAAAACAAAATAGATTTAAAACAAAATAGATTTAAAACTAATTAACGTTTATATAATCGAAAATAAAGCTAACAGCATTATTCAATGTTAAGAATATATTACTGGCAAATCAGAATACGCTATAACGACATTTTCACTTTTAAAACTGGCATGACCCTTGTTACTTTTCTTCAAGTAACTTCATTTCATAGAGTGCCTGTTGATGTTCAACATAATTATAAATATTATTTGCTAAAGCATATTTAAATAACATTTTGGCACGCTCGTCGTCACCTTTACTTTGGTAATACTTACCTAAGTAAAAGTAGGCTTCACAAAGGCGTTCGGCTAACTGCCGATTACTCTCAACGCCTTCTTGAAGGTTTTGCATTAATTTAGGCTCACTTATTTTTCCTAAATAAAATGCAATAATACTACCACTGTAACTCGTTTTATCATTAATCAGCTCATAACGTTTTTGTAGCTCATTTTGCGCAGACTTATTGTCTGTTTCTTTTTCGATCAAATAAAGCCATAAAATCCTGATAGGTTCATTCACATCATATTGATAAAACTGCAATGCATCACGTTCTGCTGCTTGGTAATGCCCAGTGCGATACAAGGTAATTGCCCGATTTAAATAGGCATAAGCATAAGTAGGATCAAGCTCTAATGTAGTATTAAAGGACGTTAAAGCCTCATCAAAATTACCTTCTCGCAGAGCATAAGTTCCCAAAAAATTATAAACATCAGGAATTCCAGGGTTAAAATTTAACAAATAAGAAAAATCACTTTGTGCAAAAGCTTTAAACCCTAATGAATCGTAAACAATTCCACGCTGAAAAATGAGCTGCATACGCGTTGCAGTGTCAATATTTTTTTGAGATAGCTGTTGGCTGATCTGAGCAATTTTTAACTCATCATCATAAGAAACTTGCTCAGGAACAGCCAGCAGGAGCTGAGAGTTAGTACAACCCGATAAAAGAATAACAGCCAGTAAAAAGCAGTATACAGTCCTCAGGTTGAATAATCTCACTTTTATCCCCCTAGTGAATAATATGTTTATTCTGCAGTCGGAGCTACGTCTACCGCTGGCTCAACAGCATCTTTCATACTGAGACGGATTCTACCTTGGCGATCAATTTCAAGCACTTTGACATTGACTTCTTGGCCTACTTTTAGATAATCAGCCACTTTTTCGACTCGATGATCAGCTATTTGGGAAACGTGGACTAGCCCTTCCTTTCCACCGATAACAGATACAAAAGCACCAAAGTCAACAATTCTAGTTACTTTTCCTGTATAAATTTTACCTATTTCAACATCAGCAACCAAGTTAGTAATGCGAGCCATAGCATCTTTAGCTTTATTTCCATCAGAGGCTGCAATCTTAACGGTACCATCATCTGCAATTTCAATGGTTGTACCTGTCTCTTCGGTTAAGGCACGAATTGTTGCACCACCTTTACCAATAATATCGCGGATCTTATCTGGATTAACATTCATCGTATAAATACGAGGAGCAAATTCAGAAATCTCTTGACGAGGTTGATTAATTGCTTGCTCCATCACACCTAAAATATGCAAACGAGCACCTTTAGCTTGATTTAATGCAACTTGCATAATTTCTTTAGTGATACCTTCAATCTTGATATCCATTTGAAGCGCACTTACACCGTCACGGGTACCGGCTACTTTAAAATCCATATCACCAAGATGATCTTCATCACCTAAAATATCAGATAACACAACAAACTGATCGCCTTCTTTCACTAGCCCCATTGCAATACCAGCAACAGAAGACTTAATTGGTACACCGGCATCCATAAGCGCAAGCGAAGCGCCACAAACCGAAGCCATTGAAGACGAACCATTTGACTCAGTGATTTCAGAAACCACACGCACAGTGTATGGGAATTCTTCCTTACTTGGCATTACCGCAGCAACACCACGTTTAGCTAAACGACCATGACCGATTTCTCGACGTTTTGGAGAGCCGACCATACCTGTTTCACCAACAGAATATGGAGGAAAGTTATAATGAAGTAAGAAGCGCTCAGTATATTCGCCTGTTAACTCATCTATGATTTGTGCATCGCGTTCAGTTCCTAAAGTCGCCGTAACTAATGCTTGCGTTTCGCCACGCGTAAACAATGCACTACCATGTGTTCTTGGTAAAACATTAGTACGAATATCAAGTGCACGAATCATATCTTTTTCACGACCATCAATACGTGGCTCACCGGCAATAACACGTTGGCGAACAATTTGGCTTTCTAAATCGACAATAATATTAATCGCTTCGTTTTCATCAAGCTCTTCATTTTGTTCTTTTAACGTAGCTAATACTTCTTCTTTGATTAAATCAATTTGTGCATAACGCGCTTGTTTTTCGGTAATACGATAAGCTTCACCTAAACGCTCTTTAGCTAGCTCAACAATCGCATTATATAATGCTTCGTTTTTATCTGGAGCTACCCAATCCCATTTTTCACAATTGGCTTTTTCTACAAATTCATTGATATTATCGATAACAATTTGTTGTTGTTCATGACCAAATACCACTGCGGCTAACATTTGATCTTCAGTTAGTAGATCTGCTTCAGATTCAACCATCAATACTGCACTTTTGGTTCCTGCCACAACTAAATCTAAACGACTTGTTGCTAGTTCTTTTACTGATGGATTTAATACAAATTCATCATTAATAAAACCAACACGAGCCGCACCAATAGGACCATGGAATGGTACACCAGACAAACAAAGTGCGGCAGAAGCACCAATCATAGCAACTAAGTCAGGGCTTACATCAGGATTGACTGACACAACTGTTGCAATAATTTGGATTTCATTAACAAATCCTTCAGGAAATAATGGACGAAGTGGACGGTCGATTAAACGTGCAATTAAAGTCTCGCCTTCACTTGGTCGGCCTTCACGTTTGAAAAATCCACCTGGAATGCGTCCCGCTGCATAAGTACGTTCTTGATAATTAACCGTCAACGGAAAAAAGTCTTGACCATCTTTTACTTTTTTATTGGCAACAACGGTAACAAACACAGCTGTATCATCCATATTGACCATAACAGCTGCCGTTGCTTGACGAGCCATAATACCAGTTTCTAAAGTTACTGTATGACGGCCATATTGAAATTTTTGAGATGTCGGGTTAAACAAAATAATGTCCTCTTGTTCTTTATTATGTTGAAGTTGGATATTTCGACTGGGAGTAACCTTACATTACTCTTATTGATATTCTCTTCAACAATGTGGGGGATATTTTCAACAAAAAGATTATTTCACTATCACGACTAATGACAAATCTATAAGTTATAGAGCTCTCATTAGTCGCGCGAAACATGAGATACAATCTTCACTTTGTTGAATTACATAAAATGTTAATTTTTATTTTCGTGCTCTACATTATATCAGAACGCTGTTTTTTCACAACGAAAAAGAGGCCTAAGCCTCTTTTCAAGTAGATTATAAATTAGCGACGTAAACCTAGTTTCTTAATCAATTGACTATAACGTTCAATATCTTTACGACGTAAATAATCTAATAATTTACGACGACTAGACACCATACGTAATAAACCACGACGACTATGATGATCTTTCTTGTGCTCAGAAAAATGACCTTGTAAATCATTGATACGCGCAGTCAAAAGAGCAACTTGAACTTCAGTTGAACCAGTGTCGTTAGTTCCTCGCCCATATTCGGCAACGATTTTCGCTTTAGCTTCTACAGTTAGAGACATAACAAACCTCTTAAAATCAAAATAAAATACGGAATGACCGATCTCTAATTCAGACATTCCTCGATATTCATATAGTAGCTATATTAGCAGCTATATGAATTACGCGCAATTATACTAGAATTTATTAAAATAGCAATTCGATTTATTCTTAATTTAACAACCTTATTTCAACTTAAAACCATATTCTTCTTGAATGAGTTTTTTAAGCGCTTCAATATAATTTTGCGCTGATATACTTAATTGCGCTTTTTGTGAGGTGATCCAGCCAATTAGGATTTTTTCTTCTACATCTAACGGTATTGATAAAATATCAGATCCATTTAAATCCGTACTTAACACCCCAGTGCTAATAGTATAACCATTAAGACCATGCAATAGATTAAACAACGTGGCTCTATCACTTACATGAATACTTTTTTTATGATAAACCGTACTTAAAATCTCTTCAGAAAAATAAAATGAGTTATACTCACCTTGCTCAAAAGAGAGGTAAGGGTAATCTTCTAAATCATCTAACGTTAATGATTTCATTTCAGCTAATGGATGGTGAGTACTGATAAATACATGAGGATGCGCTTCGAAAAGTGGATAAAATGTTAATCGATGCTCTTTTAGTAAACGTAAAATGACCTTTTGATTGAAATCCGTTAGGTATAAAATGCCAACTTCACTGCGCAAATTGGCAACATCGGTGATAATATCATGGGTTTTTGTTTCTCTTAAAGTAAACTCGTACTCATCAGTATGGTTTTTTTTAATTAAATTAACAAAAGCATTCACCGCAAACGCATAATGCTGAGTAGATATGCTACATAATTGCTTAGAAGGCTCTTTTTTGGAATAGTGTTGTTCTAATAACTCGGCTTGATCTAATACTTGCTTAGCATATCCTAAAAACTCAACGCCATCTGGCGACAAAGAAACACCTTTAGAGCTACGCACAAAAATTTCAATGCCAAATTCAGTTTCTAAATCTTTCACTGCCGTTGATAAACTCGGTTGTGTAATGTACAAATTTTTAGCAGCCTCATTAATTGAGCCGGAACGTGCAATTTCTAAAATATAACGTAGTTGTTGAAGTTTCATAATATCAGTTAATGCCTTAACACAAACTATCTTGCTTAACACAAATATATACTAAATCATATTTAAGTGAAGTAAATAATTGTTAACGTTTTTATACTCAAACACATACTTTCCTGAAAGTTTTTAACAACGATTTTGTTGTGCTATTGTAAAATAGTGATGAAAAATAAATAGTAATGATTAAAATGGTGAGCAATTAAAAGAAGTTTTCGTAAATTAATTTTATACTCATAAGCGTTGAAACAGTAATTAGCATAGGTCTGATTAATTTGCGACCTTTAGCAATGACCATCTTAGCACCAAGTCTTGCACCTATAAATTGACCAACTAACATGATAAGTCCAATTGACCATATCACTTCACCACCAACAATAAAAAACAGTAAACCAGCTAAATTTGAAGTGAAGTTTAACACTTTGGTATGTGCTGTCGCTTTAGTTAAATTAAAGCCTGCCAATGTAATATAGGCTAAAGCATAAAACGAACCAGCACCAGGTCCAAAAAAACCATCATAAAACCCAATACCCAAAGCAGGAACAAAAGCAAATTGGATAAGTGTAAGTTGGCTTTTTCGATCGTTTTCACCAATGGTTGGAGATAGTAAAAAATAAAGCCCAACTCCGATGGTTAAAATAGGCAATAATAGTTTCAAAAAGTCAACTTGGACATGCATCACTGATAATGAACCCATTGCAGAGCCAATAAAAGCAAAAGCAATTGCCCATTTTTGTTGTGTTAGATCCACCATGCGCTGACGAATAAAATATAAGCTAGCCGAAAATGATCCGCCACAACTTTGTAATTTATTTGTAGCCAATGCACTTGCAGGCGGTAAGCCAACTGCTAGTAAAGCTGGCACAGTTAATAAACCACCACCACCCGCAATTGAATCAATAAATCCCGCTAAAGTAGCAATGACAAACAGTAAGATAAGTAATTCATAGCTCATAGCTGATTTACATCGCTACATTGAGCTCGGTAACGTAAATAATGATCCATTAGCACAATAGCAACCATTGCTTCAGCTATGGGTACTGCACGTATTCCCACACAAGGATCATGTCGTCCATGGGTTGAAACTTCAACTTGTTCACCATAAATATTGATTGATTGACCAGCAATTTCAATACTTGGCGTCGGCTTTAAGGCTATACTTGCTAATATCGTTTGCCCTGAACTAATCCCCCCTAAAATACCGCCAGCATGGTTAGATAAAAAACCTTGCTTGGTTATTTCATCTCGATTTTCACTGCCTCGTTTATTAACAACTGCATAACCATCACCAATTTCAACGCCCTTCACTGCATTAATACTCATTAACGCATGTGCAAGTTCAGCATCTAATTTGTCAAATACGGGTTCACCAAGTCCTACTGGAACATTTTCGGCAACAATACAAACTTTAGCGCCAATTGAGTCGCCTTCTTTTTTTAGCGCTCTAAGTAACTGATCAAGTTCTTTTAATTTACTTTCATCAGCGCAAAAAAATGGATTTTGTTCAACTTGTTGCCAATCTTTTAATTCGCATTTTACATCGCCCATTTGAGCTAAATAACCACGAATAGTTACGCCAAGCTTTTCTTGTAGATACTTTTTAGCAATAGCGCCTGCAGCAACCCGCATGGCTGTTTCACGGGCAGAAGAGCGACCTCCACCACGATAATCGCGTATACCATATTTATTTTGATAGGTATAGTCAGCATGACTTGGTCTAAATACATCTTTTATTTTGCTATAATCTTGGGAGCGTTGATCAGTATTTTCAATAAGCAAACCAATACTTGTGCCTGTTGTAACACCCTCAAACACGCCTGATAAAATCTTGACTTGATCTGCTTCACGGCGTTGAGTGGTATAACGAGATGAGCCAGGTCGACGACGGTCAAGATCATATTGCATATCCGATTCAGTTAAAGCAAGTCCAGGAGGAACACCGTCAACAACGCATCCTAATGCGATGCCATGCGATTCTCCAAATGTGGTCACTTTAAATAATTTTCCAATTGAGTTTCCTGCCATAATAAATTTATTCCAATTATTAAAAACAGCTTATTTAAAACAGTAATGGTATTGAACCAGCGCTTCACGTGTGATTGAAAATACTCCCAGCCCACCATGCTTAGTTTCAATCCAATTAAAAGGTACATTGGGGTATTGTTGCTGTAGGCTAACCCAACTATTACCAACTTCACAGACTAATACACCCTCAGGTGTTAAATAATCTATCGCATCTCGTAAAATTCTTTTTACAAGATCTAAGCCATAAACGCCTGCCTCTAATGCTAATTTAGGTTCATATAAAAATTCGTCAGGCAAATCACTCATATCTTCACTATCAACGTAAGGTGGATTTGTGACAATGAGGTCATATTGTTTTACAGGCACATCATTAAATAGATCTGACAAAATAGGCGTAACTCGAAAATCCATTTCGTGCATTTCAATATTTGTTTGTGCAATATCTAATGCTTCTAATGAAATATCGGTGATATCAACTTGAGCATCGGTAAACTCATAAGCACAAGCAATGCCAATACAACCACTGCCCGAGCATAAATCTAAGATATTTTTAGGTTCAGCGGATATTATCTGTTTAAAATGGTTATCAATTAATTCACCAATAGGAGAACGAGGAATTAATACCCGTTCATCAACATAAAAAGCGTGCCCACAAAACCAAGCTTGATTAGTTAAATAAGGCGTTGGCACACGATCTTTAATGCGTTTATGAATAATCTCCAACAGTTGATTTTTTTCTTCATCGGTCAGATTTGCGGAATAAAATTCTGCAGGGACAAATAACGATAATCCTAATGTTGCCAAAATTAATTGTTTAGACTCATCAATAGGATTATCCGTACCGTGCCCTAAAAAGACATCTGATAGGCTAAGTTGTGATGCCGTCCAGCGTATAAAATCCTGAACAGTGCGTAAATTTTCCATAGTAGCTCCAAATAATCTAGGAGAGGAAGGTATTATTTGTTATTGTAGCTAGCGACCCTCAATAAAGAGAATTTGTTAAAGCAAACTTAACGATTACTTCTAACAATAATGTTGAACTAAGGTGTTCTATTCTTCAATAACAAAATATGGCGGTGAGGAAGGGATTCGAACCCTTGATACGTTGCCGTATACACACTTTCCAGGCGTGCTCCTTCAACCACTCGGACACCTCACCTAACTGTTAGAGCCAGCTTTTTTTTTAAAGCAGGCTGCATACTATAATAATCACAAGATAATTAATCAAGCTTTTTTAATTCATACAAACAATAATACCAAATGTCGCTAGTACAGCTAGTATGCCAACTGTTGTGATCAATGCATATTTTAAATTTAAGCACATTATTATTACCTCCACTTATTTATTATTAGTTAGCCTTTTCGATCGGTGAATCAAACGAAATAATTTCGTTAATAGATTTATTGCTTTCAATTTTCGGATATTTAGGCACAAAATCAAGCAGTATCTCGATAGATTCATCTAAGTAAGCATCAGGTTGTTTATAATCTTTGGGTAAATCGTCTAATTTATTAATTGATGGTAAACCAGCCTTCTTTAAACGCTCATTCATTCTTTTCAAATCGCGTTCATCATTTGTTTTTTGTTCTGCTTCTCGTTTATTTTTATTAAGCGAAACAATATATTGGCGATCTTTTTGATCATTGAACCTTTTAATATCTTCATCAATATAAATAAATTCAGGATTTTTTGAAATTCTAGCCAAGTGCAATGATTCAAGCTCAGGTAACAGTAACTTGATATTGGCAAGAGTCAAATAATTAGCTGACGGTATTTTATCCCAAGGTAACGCATTATCTAAGAATCGTTCACCTGTCTTATCAGCATACTTCATTTTATTCATTTCAATATCTGGTTTAACACCTTTTAATTGAGTGCTTCCACCATTAATACGATAAAACTTCTGAATAGTGTATTGAGCTCCTCCCAATTCAGGCCAATTCGGGTGTAATCTCGCATCAACTGGATAAGAAATGTTACGAGATGTTTGTACAGTTCCTTTCCCATAAGTTGTTTCGCCAACAATTAATGCGCGCCCATAATCTTGCATAGCAGCAGAAAATATTTCTGATGCTGATGCACTATAGCGATTAACCATTACAACAAGCGGTCCGGTATATTCGATACCTTTATTTTTATCATCATAAGTAATGACTTTTTGCAAATTGTCTCGAACTTGAACAACAGGCCCACTATCAATAAACAAACCAGTTAAAGTGATAACTTCCGCTAATGAACCACCACCATTATCACGTAAATCAATAACCAGACCTTGCAAATTTTCTTTATTTGCTTTCGATAAAAGAGATTCCACTTTTTCGGTTAATCCCATGTAGAAACTCGGTATTTCAATAACACCTACTTTACCTCGTTCATTATTAATGATCTTTAATTTAGCTTCACGATCTTCAAAATGAATTTTATCACGAGTAAGCTCAATGATTTTTGCCTTACTATTATTACCAGCAGGTAAAATTTCTAATTTGACTAAAGTGCCTTTTGGACCACGAATTTTATCGACAATATCATCTAAACGCCAACCAATAACATCTTCTATTGCAGAACGGCTTTGACCTACACCAATAATTTTATCGCCTACAGAAAGTAGCTTACTTTTTTCTGCAGGTCCACCTGTTACAAAAGACATAATTACTGTATAGTCATCTTGCTGGCTTAACGTTGCGCCAATACCTTCAAATGATAAACTCATTTCAGAGTCAAAATCTCGTTTTTTACGCGGTGCCAAGTAGCTAGTATGGGGATCGATTTCTCTTGCAAATGCATTCATAAAAATCTGAAAAGCATCTTCATTATTTGATTGAACTATCGTCTTTAAAACACGATTATAACGTTTAGTCAAAACTTCGCGGATCTCTTTCTCATTTTTTCCTGATAAGGATAAACTTAATTCGTCATATTTAACACGCTTATTCCAATAAGTATTAAGTTCAGCTTCAGAAGTTGGCCAAGCAATGTCTTCACGATTAAAATCAACTTCATCATTGGTAGAAAAATCCATTGGGCGTTGTAAAACTTCAAGTGCATATTGATAACGGCTATAACGTTTTTGTAAAAAAAGATTATAAATGTCATAAGCTGTTTTTAAATTGCCATCAATTAATTCTTGCCCTAAAGACTCTTGCCTATTTCGAAAACTATCAACATCGCTTTGTATAAATATAAACTTATTGCCATCTAATAATTTAAAATAGCGGTCAAAAATCTGAGCAGAAAAAGCACCATCTAAAGCAAAATTACGATAATGTGATTGAGTAAAAAAATTAGTTACACGTTTAGCAACAACTTGGTGGATTTCATCTTGCTTCAAAACTGGGATTTGCTCTTTATTATTTTGTGGTTTTGCCTGAACATTTTGACCAGCAACACTCAAAATAAGGCCAAGAGCAATGATACCTTTCAGTAATTTATTCATTCAAATTCTCTACTTATTGATAATATGTTCAGGTTTAACCGTTAATTCCATACCTGCCCCAATCTTTACTTTAATCTGCTCTTTTTCAATATTAATTATTTGCGCTTTTATAGGTTTTTTACCTATTAAAACTCTAATAAAATCACCATTTTTTAGAATTTTAGTTTTTTTAGAGGGAGCACGAGTAGTTTTACGTTTTTCTTTTGCTTGTTCTTTAAAACGCTCTTTAGCCTTTTCCTTACTCTCTTTCAACTGTTGTTGAGCATGTTCCATCTGTTCTTGGCTAATCGCCTCACTTGGGTTTCCATCTAAATCAACGCGATTAACCCCTTCTTTTATACTGTATAAGTAACGCCAACTCATTGTGTATGCTCTCAGTGCAGCACGTAACTTAGTTTTACTTAGCGCTCCATTCTCGTTTAAGCGAGAAAGTATATCTTGAAAAATTCCAATCTTTAATGGTTTTGCTTCACCTTCAAGGGTAAAACAATTAGGAAATTGTTGAGATAAATAAACAATAATTTCTTTACTATTTGTTAATTGAAACTGACTTTCCATTGGTTATTCCATAGCAATTAAATTGAACTCTACATAGAGTTAAAGTATATCGCAGCTTACACAATAACACTAATTATCTTTTTTCTGTTTGTTAATAAAAGTAATAAATTCTTTAATACCATTTCGCATCAACCATGAAGCAACAATAGATTGCTCATCAACGGATAACTGTTCAAACGCAGTCATCCATAGTTGTAAAGGCTCGATCGGCGAAACGACATAACTAGCACTTTCTTCTTCAATATATAACGCTTTTTTAACATTAAGCGGTAAACTACCTATATGATATTCTACAGCCTTACCGCGAACACCAACTCTTTTTCGGGCTGTCCAATTTTCAGCTCTCGCTTTTCGATTAACCCCTTGTATCGTTGATGGCATCCCTGCAATATTTGATAGCTCTTTTGATGAGAACCACTCTTTCATTTTTACTATCCCATTTTAACAAAATAAGAAAAAGTTATAGAAATTAAAGAAACTTTGATACAATAAATAAGAAATAAAAATTATTATTAGCTAAAGTCCAATTATAAACTTACACGTTTTAGTAACATAAGAGCATAACATAGATATACAAGGTTATAAACTAAGAGGAAATAAAAAATGAAAATAAAGTCTAATGATTGGCATCCTGCAGACATTATTGCCGCCCTAAAAAAGAAAGGTACAACACTTGCAAATCTATCACGCCAATCCGGTTTAAGCTCATCAACGCTTAGCAATGCGTTAGTTCGCCCATGGACAAAAGGGGAGGTTATTATTGCTAAAGAATTAAATTTAGAACCTCACCAAATTTGGCCTAGCCGTTATATCGATCGAAAAACTAAGCAGCCAATAAAGCGAGTGTTGCGACAGAGTAAGGAATAAACTTTCAACTAAACCATAATAAAAAATGAACATAAAAACACTATTAAGAAAAAATATGGAAACATAAAGAAACAAAAATAACTGTTTCCATATTTTTATTATTAACAGCCTATTCTAATTTAAATATTATTTGTCAATAATAAAAAATACAAGCTCACCTTGAACGTTGCCCAACATGTGCTATTATTGGCAAACATCAAGGTATTAACATTAAACAACGATACATGAAAAATTTAAAAAAGCTTCTTATTGCATTCCTATCGATCATAATTTTATCAAGTTGCTCAAAAAAGAATTTTTTAGAACAAGGAACCACATTAAATAAAGAAAAAGTGAGTAAAATAGTCGAAGGATCAACAACTGAATCACAAATGATTAAACTATTTGGTGAGCCAACAATTCGAAAAGAGATTAATTCAAATGAGATACAATGGACATATCAATATGTCAAAAAAAGTTCAACCAGTCATATGTTTATCGGTGAAACCCAATACGATATTGTTGAAGGAACTCTTGATGTTATCGTGTCAAAAGGCTTAGTCATTTGGTTTAATTATAATGAAAAACACAAACAGAAAAAATGGTAATTAAAAGACAATCCAGTCCTAGATTTAGCCCTATAAATAATTTTGTGTATTTGCTTACTTTTAATACCTTGTAATATAAAATAAAATGGGAATTATCACAACAAGGCTGTTTATACCCTACTCGCCCTGAATTTAGCAGCGAAAAAGAAAGCATTAGGTTTATATTTATCTGAAAACGAAAGGGTGCATTTTTGGTTATCTATTTTGACCGATTTGCAAAACAAATGAAAATAGCTTGCTCAAGCTGTGGTATTTGAGGTGGCAAAATGCAAGAAAATACGGGCAATACTAACCCTAAATTTGAATTTAGCATTGTCACAGTTGATGTTATTTTTCTCTAATCGTCTTGATAAGGTGCTCACTTTGTGAATAAAACTGACACAGAATTATGAACAATCTCCACTCGTTCTATTGATTGCCAATGCAAAAACATCATATTGATTTAATCATTTTCAGCGTAAATCTCTATAATCAACTGTTATTTAACTTAGTCTTACTGTCGCATGATCCTCGCCAAAACTTGAGATAGACTTTTAATCAAAGAATTAATATCATTACCCACTATCATAAAAAACTAAAATAAAATCAATTGTTTTTCTGACTGATTTTTATCATGCCGATTTATCTTTCTTACTGTCTCATCACAGCCTTAGTCCCTGATATCATGAACTAAGCTTGGCGCGCTTAAACATGCATTAAATAAAGCATAATCCACAGCCTATTGTTTGAATGCTATATTAAATTTTTACTTATATTGATTTAACATAGATATTGAGCAGATAATATACAGTGTATAACCATGAGGATAAGTAATGCAGAGTATTTATCGGCAAATTCGGAGGTATAAATCATATTGTATGCTTATTCGTTTTCTTGCTGAAAATTCAATATTGTTAGGTTTAAGCGGTGATGCCAGTATTGAGGTTTATTGCTGATGTACCGCTATATGATAGGTGCATTTGTTGTTTTATGCATACTCTCTTTGCTGATAGGTTCAGATCCGATTTCATGGACAGGTTTACTGGCCGGTTCAGATGCTGATTGGTTAACTTTAAAAGCCAGTCGTTCCCCGCGTCTGTTGGCGATTATTCTTACTGGTATGGGGCTTTCTATTAGTGGGGTAATTCTACAACATATTGTCCGCAATAAGTTTGTTGAGCCAGAAACGGCCAGCGGGCTAGATGCAGCTAAGCTGGGGATTCTGGTGTCACTGGTACTGCTGCCTTCGGTTGGGGTATTAAGTAAGATGCTGGTGGCTCTGGTGTTCTGTTTTGTGGCTGGGTTGATTTATATCCTGATTATTGCCAGAATCCGCAATCAGCAAATTGTGCTGATTCCGGTAATTGGTTTGATGTATGGCTGTGTGTTAAGTGCCGGCGCTGAATGTTATGCTTATAAAAATAATCTTTTGCAAAATGTTCAGGGCTGGCTGCTGGGTGATTTTTCACGTGTGGTACAGGGGTATTATGAGTTGCTGTATGTTCTGATACCGGTGATTGTGCTGAGTTATGTGTTTGCACAGCGGTTTACTGTGGCAGGTATGGGGCAGGAATTGGCTACCAGTCTGGGTGTGGGCTATAAAAGCACGGTGGTGCTGGGGCTAATGCTTGTGTCTGTTACTGTTGCGGCAACGGTGATTACGGTGGGCTCCATTCCTTTTATCGGGCTGGTGATTCCGAATCTGGTGGCACTTAAGTATGGTGAACATTTAGCCAAAACTTTACCGATGGTGGCTCTGGGCGGCGCATGTCTGCTGCTAGTATGTGATATTAGCGGCCGTTTGATAATTTATCCTTTTGAAGTCCCTATTGTCTTACTGCCGGTCTGTTGGCGGTATTGTCTTTCTGCTGCTGATTTTGCGGGGGCTTCGCTAATGAATCGCAGATTCTGGCTTTGATGTTGATTATGTGCTGCCTAAACATCTGTTACGGCTGGCTACTATTTTGCTGGCCGGTATCTGTATTGCGGTGTCGTCGGTGGTGTTTCAAACGCTAGTCACTAACCGGATTTTAACGCCGGCAATTATGGGCTACGAGGCGGTTTATCTGTTCTGGCAGGTACTGCTGTTGTTCTTTCTGGGGCAAAGTGTTCTGGGATTACTGGGGCTTAATGGCAATTTCTTTGCCTCGGTAGGCTTAATGCTGCTGTATTCGTGGATGATTCATCATTTTTTACTGCCGCGTGCACACCATAATCTGTGGTTGTTGTTATTTGTTCTGGTACTAACCATGGTAATCACGACTTTAACCCAGTTTACCCAGCTAAAAATTAGTCTGGGGGAGTTTTTGGTATTTCAAGGCATTAATTATGCTTCTTTCAATCATTCAGAAAAGCTGACGCTGGTATATGCTGCTATCGCGATGCTGGTGGTGGGCTGAGTGGCTTACCCGTATCTGCCTATACTTGATGTGATGGCTTTAGGCAAAGAACAGGCCATTTCACTGGGCGCGGATTATGCTCGTTATGTGCGCTGGGGGTTTGGTCTAATTGCAGTGCTGGTGGCAGTATCCACCAGTCTGGTTGGGCCAACGGCATTTATGGGGGTATTTATTGCCAATATGGCTTACGTCTTTGCCGGCCACTTTCAACATAAACGCATTCTGTTATTTGCCAGTGCTGTGGCTGTTGCGGTGTTTCTGGTGGCGCAGATTTTGGTGGAACATGTGTTTAATTACCGGACTACGGTAAGTATTTTAATCAATCTGATTTGTGGGATGTATTTTTTATTGCTTATTGTTTATCGTCGAGGAATGACATGATTCATATTCAAAATATTGGCAAGATTTATGGCAATAAGCCGGTACTGAATAATATTAATCTGGCGCTACCGCTGCATCAGGTGACGGCGCTGATTGGACCCAATGGCGCGGGTAAATCTACTTTGCTGATGATACTGGCACGGTTATTGGCACCTACTACAGGCAGTATTCTGTTTGAGCAACGGGATATTGCCAGTATCCGCATTGCTGATTATGCCCGCTTGGTGGCCACACTGCGACAATCGCCCAATTGTGACCTGCGTCTGACTGTAAAGGAGCTGGTGTCTTTCGGCCGTTTTCCATATGGACATGGATCGTTGTCGGCTAAAGATCATCAGCTAATAGATAAAGCAATAGATTTTTTAGATTTAAGTTCACTGCGTGATACATATATTGATGAATTAAGTGGTGGGCTGAGGCAAATGGCTTTTTTGGCTACGACTATCGCTCAGGAAAAGCAGATTCTTCTGCTGGACGAACCTTTAAACAATTTGGATATGAATCATGCGGTACAAAAATTAAAACGTAACAGTCATCATAGCTAAAAGCCATTTCTAAATAGCGACCTTCTAGTTTTTCATCATAGCAAACACCATCAACTTCAACAAGCGAGCTAATTTTACCTCTTTTGCTTTTAGGTAGCGGTTTTAATGTAATATTAGATATCGGTTTTATCATGTTTATCCCAAAAAATGCTTATTAATAAAAACCTATCAATAAGAAACTTAATAAAGTCAACAATTAATAAGCAAAATAATAAAATACCCATATTGAAAATAAATTATAAAACTAATTAATGAATAGAACTTGAATTAATATTATTACAATATAAAAACCAATATACACACAATTACATTTGAATTAGATTCATTAACGATTCTATTTTTGCAATTCTATCTTCAACTTTTTTGGCTGCACCATCCAATGAATATCCATCTTCCATCAATTCTTGAATTAAAACAATTTTTTTTATATTCGCTAAATCAAATTGACGAGACTTAGATTGTGGATCAACCGTTTTAATGATGCCTTTTTCTTCCCAATATCGTAATTTTCTAACTGGAATTTTTGTCATCTCAGAAACCTCTCCAATACCAACAATCACGGTTGATAAAAAGTCATCATATGAATTTTTAGCAGAGATATCTTCCATAATAAAACCTTTTTCATCGTTTATTTTTTTATATTTTATCGATTAAATTATATTGTACAACAAATTATGTTGATTTAAAAACCATAATGGATATATACTCCAATTGTTGTAGTTTAAATACAACAATAAAACTTAAAGGACTCATCAATGAAATATAAGTTAATCGTAGGAACAACATTAATTCCTTTTATAGCACTTGCTGTTGTTACCCTTCTATACATTTTTTTACCCATTCCAGAAAATTTACTAATTTTTATCAAAGGTAGCACACCAAGTAATGTCAGCTTATTGACAAGTGTGTTTGGTATTTTTTACGCGATTGGACTAATTATTTGGGGAATTTTATCGGATAAAATAGGCAAAGATTTTACTTTAGCAATAGGCTTACTACTTTTAGCATTAATCACTTTTATTATTCCATTGATAAGTGGTTATTATTTATTATTGCTAGCACGTTCCATCCAAGGCTTTTGTGCAGCCTCATTTCCACCTGTTGCATTAGCGTGGATTTCAGTCAACCTTGCTGATGCAACAAAATCTAAAGCAATCTCAATTATTAGTTGTGCGTTTCTACTCGCAACAACCATTGGGCAATGGTTTGGTTCAATAATGATTGTTGATTCACTGCATAAGTCTATGTGGTTTTTAGGTATTATTTACGCATTAGGCGCTGTATGCTTTTATTTCAACAGTTCAAAAAGCAATAGAAAAAAACCAACACCCCAAAAAACAACAATAACTTCAATTTTTAGTAAACTTCCCAATATTTTGTTTAATAAAAAATTATTTCCTATCTATTGTTGTTCGCTCTTTGTTTTACTTAGTTTCGTTAGTCTTTATTCAATATTACACCATAGCTCATTAATCATTTATGTACCAACACTACGTAATATAAGCATTATTGCTATATTATTTAGTCTAACAGCTGGTTATATATTTAAGCTAATCAAACCATTATACGTATTATTCATGGCATTATGCCTAATGAGCATTTCGTTATTAATGCACTGTTTTTATATTAATGACCAATTAAATTTTGTTAGTTTTTTATTTATTATCCATTTTATATTTATTTTTGGACTAGCCTATGCCATTCCATCAATGATTACATGTATTACAATCGAATCTGAAGCTGAAAGTCGTGGCATTGCCATATCGCTATACACCTGTGTTTTATTTATTGGTGCGAGTGTAGGCGCCTTTTTACCAACCATTTTTGAAACAAATACTTTAATTTTACTCGTCACCCTTTTCCTATTTATTTGTGCATTGCAACTAATGTTAAATAAAAGAAATTACCATTAAGGTTTTTATAATGAAAAAAATATTTATTAGCTTAATAATTATAACAAGTTTTTTAAATTCAACTTGTTACGCCGAAGAAATGAGTACAATAAAGGAACCCACTATGAACTCAACGCAAATACAACAAGCAAAAAACATACTTGAACCAAATTTTCAAAAGTTATTACAAAATGCAGAACGCGATTTTAATTTTGTATTAACTAAACAAGGACTCCACAATAAACAGCCTGTCACTCTTTATCGTTTTGAACCCAATGAAAGCATACATCTTGAACAACAACATGTTTCATTATTAATAAATGATACTACTAAAAATTTACAAGGATTAGTAAGATTACTACCTAAATATCAGTCTTCTAGCCAACAAGTTTCCAAAGAAATCGCATTACAAATTACTCTAAATTTTCTTAAAGACTATGCACCAGATTTATTAGAAAACTATAATAATAATTGGATCAATACCCATAACGAAACTATTATTGTTGATGGCAAAAAAAACACACTAACTGGAATGAAAGTCAAATGCCGTGATTTAAATACTGGCCTCTATTTTTGGACTATTATAGGACCTGATCAAACAGTAATGGTTTTTGAAAGAGATATTGACTGGGATTTTATTCGAGCAGGAAGGCAAACTCAAAAATGGTTACATGATAGTTGGTTAGCTAAACACTTATAATAGAAAAACAACTCTAAAAAACAAACGCTACAATTATTTATCAAATAAGCAAATTTTATACTGAAACGCATAATTTCCTGAAACATCTTAACAAGTATATTAACTTGTTAAGATGCAGTTATTTATAATAAAGATATCAATTACGAAATTCGCATTCCTGGTTTAGCGCCACTATCTGGTGATAGTAGGTACACACCTTCGCCATCATCTTTACCACTTGCACAAAGCACCATACCTTCTGAAACGCCAAAACGCATTTTGCGAGGTGCTAAGTTTGCAATCATAATAGTTAAACGACCTATCAGTACTTCAGGATCTGGATAGAATTGCTTAATGCCAGAAAACACATTACGCGTTTCATCACCAATATCAAGCGTTAGTTGAAGTAATTTATCTGATCCTTCAACAAAACTGGCGTGTTTAATTAAAGCAACTCGCATGTCGACTTTAGCAAAATCGTCAAAATTAATTGTTTCAGCGATAGGTTCGGCAACTTGGGTTTTAGCTGGTGTTGCTAAGACAGCTTGTTGTTTAGTTTCTTCAATCATGGCTGTGACTTTGTCCATATCAATACGGTTAAATAAAGCTTTAAATTGATTAATCTTGTGGTTTGTTAACGCATCCCCAATGGTATTCCATTCTAATTTACTATTTAAAAATGCCTCAGTTCGTTCAGCTAATGACGGTACAATCGGTTTTAAATAGGTCATTAAAATGCGGAATAAGTGAATCCCCATTGAGCAAATATCTTGCAATGCTTGATCTTGTCCTTCTTGCTTAGCAACAACCCATGGTGCTTTTTCGTCAATATAACGATTCGCTTCATCGGCAAGCGCCATGATCTCACGAATGGCTTTACCTGATTCGCGTTGTTCAAAGAAATCGGCAATCACTTTCGCTTTTTCCACAAATAATCCATAAAGCGCTGGCTCTGCCACTTTATCCGATAATTTGCCCTCAAAACGTTTATAAATAAATCCAGCCGAACGTGAAGCAATGTTGACCACTTTATTAACTAAATCACTATTCACACGTTGCACAAAATCTTCAAGGTTTAAATCAATATCATCAATATGCGGTGATAATTTAGCGGCGTAATAGTAACGTAAACAATCGGGATCTAAATGTTTTAAATAGGTGCTTGCTTGAATAAATGTACCGCGTGATTTAGACATTTTAGCGCCATCAACGGTCACATAGCCATGAACAAAAATATTCGATGGTTTGCGATATTGGCTACCTTCAAGCATTGCAGGCCAAAATAAGCTGTGGAAGTAAACAATATCTTTACCAATAAAATGGTAAAGCTCTGTACTTGAATCTTTATTCCAAAATTCGTCAAAAATGGGTTTATTTTGTTTATTGCAGTAATTTAAAAAAGATCCCATATAACCAATGGGCGCATCTAACCAAACATAAAAATATTTACCTGGCGCATCTGGGATTTCAAAACCAAAATAAGGCGCGTCACGGCTAATATCCCATGGTTGCAAGCCAGCTTCAAACCATTCTTGCATTTTATTAGCGACTTGATCTTGCAACGTCCCAGAACGGATCCACGCTTGCAACATATTTGAGAAAGCAGGCAGATCAAAAAAGAAGTGCTCTGATTCTTTCATAATGGGGGTGGCTCCCGAAACAACAGACTTAGGTTTAATCAAATCAATCGGGTTATAAGTTGCACTACAAATTTCACAGTTATCACCATACTGATCTGGCGCTTTGCAACGTGGGCAAGTGCCTTTTACAAAACGATCGGGCAAAAACATCTGTTTTTCAGGATCGAACAGCTGTGAAATGATTTTAGTTTTAATGTAACCATTAGCCTTTAAACGCTGATAAATCTGCTCTGATATTTCGCGATTTTCAGGACTATGTGTTGAGTGGTAATTATCATAACTAATATGGAACCCAGCAAAATCACGTTGATGTTCAGTTTTTACTTCACTGATCATTTGCTCTGGCGTGATACCTAATTGTTGAGCCTTAAGCATAATTGGCGTACCATGCGCATCATCAGCACAAATAAAATAAATTTCATTATCACGCATGCGTTGATAGCGTACCCACACATCAGCTTGAATATGTTCAAGCATGTGCCCTAAATGAATTGAACCATTGGCATAAGGAAGTGCACAAGTCACCAATATTTTGCGTTGAGTTGTCATATTAATTTATTGTCCCTTTTTATATAATAGCAGAAATAGTACATCAATCGTGGGATTATCGCTAGATTTATGCCATAATTTGATTAAATTTCTATACTCGATTGCGCTTTGTAAGCAAGTAAGCAATGATTCTTTTTGAGGATGAAAATAATGTGCTTGATGGTGTCCCACCATTTACGATGTTTTACCCTCTTAAGGAGAATTGATTGAAAGTGAAATGGGCCTAAATGTCGATACATAAAGAGATAGCCATAATGAACATTGAAGTCAAAAAAATTCTTGAAAATTTTACGCATCCAACTTTACAAAAAAATTTACTTGAACTTAAAGCACTAAAAAAATGTGAAATAGTTAATCATTGTTTATCTATCACTTTAGCTATGCCCTTTGTTTGGCAAACCGCTTTTGAGGAATTGAAAAAAAAATCCACTCCTGAATTACTCAAGCTTAACAACATTAACGAAGTTGACTGGCATATTGAATACCCAATAGCGACATTAAGGCGCGCTAATGACCAACATGCCATTAACAATATAAAAAATATTATCGCCATAAGTTCAGGCAAAGGTGGCGTGGGTAAATCATCAACAGCCGTCAATCTTGCACTAGCTTTACAAAAACAAGGCGCCAAAGTAGGTATTTTAGATGCAGATATTTATGGCCCTTCAATTCCAACCATGTTAGGCACAGAAAAACAGCAACCGTTAACACCTGACAATAAACACATGACCCCAATTATGGCACACGGATTAGCCAGTAACTCTATTGGTTATTTAGTCGATCCAGATAGCGCCATGGTATGGCGTGGACCAATGGCAAGCAAGGCATTACTGCAAATATTACAAGATACATTATGGCCTGAACTTGATTATTTGGTTATTGATATGCCTCCGGGTACTGGGGACATCCAATTAACCCTAGCACAAAGCATTCCAGTAACGGCAGCAATCATTGTCAGTACACCACAAGACATAGCATTAATTGATGCCCAAAAAGGCATGACCATGTTTAATAAAGTCAACATCCCTACACTAGGCATTATTGAAAACATGAGTTACCACATTTGTGAAAATTGTGGTCATCACGAAGCCATTTTTGGCGAAGGTGGAGCACAGCGTTTAGCTGAGCAATATCAAACAAAATTACTCGGGAAAATGCCACTCCATAAAATGTTACGCCAAGATCTCGATACAGGGCAACCTACTGTTATTAGCCATCCTGATAGCGAATTTACCCAGCTTTATTGCCAAATTGCCGGGCGTATTGCCAGTGAGTTATATTGGCAAGGCGAAGCAATTTTACCGGATATTTCCTTTAAGGCGCTATAATAAAGAATAAGCTTGGCTGTCAACAACAGCCAATGCTATTGATATTTTATAATTAATTTGGCATCACATCGCCATGATCAGCTGCGCAATAACTGCCCATTATCACCCTTATTTTAAATGGCGGAACTCGGCTTTTGCCTTCGTTAATTGTTGATTAAAAACGGTATTCGTATGTAATTGAGCAACCACCGCAGCTGCCATCACCTTAGCAGCATCAACATCACTTTGCCAATGATAGCCACAAATAACGCGGCTTTCGCCAATCTCATAACCTCGTTTTAAAATTTCATTTTGACGCGCTGGATTTATCTCTGCTAACACAAGTGAAATAGCAAACCCCATTGTTGTATGACCAGAGGGATAGGATCCATTGGTCGATAGCGCTTTTTCATCATCTGGGCGACAGGTTGGTTCATGGAAAAATGAAAACGGTCGAATACGATTATAATGGTTTTTAGCTGAGCGCGTTGCCAAATCCCCTGCATCTTCTTTCATTGTAGTAACTAATTTGTAAATTTCTGGTGTTTTCTTATCAGAAATTTCAAAACCAAAAGATGGTGAAAATTGCTTAGTGATATTATCTTTACTTGAATCAGCATCTAAATAGGCCTGTTTTCCACGTTCTGTATTACGAACAGACTTACCCCAATCGTACATTGCTTTATCGCGTAAAAAATCAATGCTGTCAAAAGTAGGAGGCGGTGGCAAAAGCAGCAAGCTATTAGGTGCTTGTTCTTCTTTAAGGAAAAAATCATTAGGATCTGTTGTTACATCTTTTCCCCCAGAAGCAAAAACATTTGAACATATTAAAGAAGCAACAAATAACGAACAAAAAATTTTTTTTTGCATATACTTCTCCTTATACAAATAAGGGATAACTATCAAAACATGTTATCGAAACAAAAAACGCTTAAATAACATCCAATTAATGATTTTGTATGAAACAATAACACGGTCAGCAAGATATCAATAGCTGTTCAACAATAAAATACAGCAACATATTAATAAAGATTGAGTATTTTTAATGTGATAGTCATCACAATTATATTTACAGTGGAATATTTGAAAGGCTAATTTAGATCATTACCGTGACAAATATGCTCAATATTTATCACGGTTCTAGAATGAATTTAAGCAAAAATCTTATCGCGGAACATAAAAAATACTGCACCTAAAAGACACAAACCCGCCCAAATATAGTCTGTCTTAAATGGCTCTTTTAAAATATAAATTGAAAAAGGGATAAAAACAGACAAACTAATTACTTCCTGAATAATCTTTAATTGACTTGCGCTGGCAACCTGAAAACCAATGCGATTAGCAGGCACTTGCAATAAATACTCAAATAACGCAATCCCCCAGCTAGCAAACACCGCCACTAGCCAAACTTGGTTATGTAAAAACCGCAAATGCCCATACCACGCAAAAGTCATAAAAACATTACTAAAAGTCAGTAAACAAACAGTAATAAGTAATTGATTCATAGTGTTGATATAAGAGTAAAGAAAGGGACTGGCATTATATACCATTGTCTAATAAACATACAAAATAGAAATAATTTAATTACATTAAAAAAACAACATTATTAACAATAGTTGAAATTGGCTAATTCATCACTAAAAACATGATAGCGCTATTGCTCAGTAGTCTGTTTAGGTCTATATTGAATCAACGCCAATAGGTGCAAAATCTTTAATGCATTGAACGTCGTTATCCTATCAACACTGAAATTTATTACAACACAATTATTATCCCCCCAAAGGAAACAGTTATGCAAAAAAGAGTCAATGAAGTTACTATGCGTGGAGCCCCCATTACTTTGTTAGGTCCCAAAATCAACGTTGGTGACATAGCACCTGATTTTATTGTGCAAGATTTAGTAATGAAACCCATTAAATTATCCGATTTTAAAGGTAAAATCAGAATTATTAATTCGGTACCATCCATTGATACTTCGGTATGTAGTGCCCAAGTTCACCGTTTTAATGTCGAAGCGGCAAAATTAACCGATACTATAATATTTTCAATTAGCCTTGATTTACCTTTTGCATTAAATCGCTATTGTGCTGCTGAAGGCATTAATGCCGTTAAAGTGACGTCAGATCATAAAGACCTTGATTTTGGCCTAAAATATGGCACTGTTATTGAAGAACTACGTTTACTTTCCCGAGCCGTATTTGTTATTGATAAAAATGACAAAATTGCTTATGTTGAATATGTTAAAGAAACATCTTCAGAACCTAATTATGACAAAGCCCTAGCGGCGGTTAAAGCATTAGCATAAATCAAAGCAATAATACATCGCCATCCTCTACAAATAGTGGTGGCGATGATTTACTTTAAGATTTATTTAGAGTAGCTATTTAATAGACAAAATTATTCAGTTATAATCCAATAAAAACATACCTCTTCCATAATCTTAATCATGAATAATAGTATTCCCCGATCTCGCATTTGGTCATCAATTCTTTGCCTTGCATTTGCGGCATTTATTTTTAATACAACGGAATTTGTGCCCGTTGGGCTATTACCTAATATTGCTGAAAGCTTTTCAATGGATGTCGCTCATGCTGGATTATTACTCACCATTTATGCGTGGGCTGTCTCGTTATTATCATTGCCACTCACAGTATTAACGTCAAAAATGGAACGAAGAAAGCTACTCATCCTTTTATTTTGCCTATTTATTGGTAGTCATATTTTAGCTGGGTTTGCGTGGAATTTTTACAGTTTGATGGTAGCAAGAATTGGTATTGCTTGTGCTCATGCGGTATTTTGGGCAATTACAACACCACTTGCCGTTCGGTTAGCGCCCAATGGTAAAAAAGCTAAAGCCATGGGCTTTATTGTTATTGGCGTATCGATGGCAACCATTCTAGGCATTCCAATTGGCACCATCATAGGACAACTCGTTGGCTGGCGTGTGACTTTTTTATGTATTGCTGGTATCGCTTTTTGCGTGATGATATTACTACTCCGCTTATTGCCTACTGTACCAAGCATGGATATTATCTCTATCAAAGATATTCCAATGGTATTAAAACGCCCAATACTGCTAAACATTTATCTATTAATAGCCATTATAATTGCTGGCCACTTCACTGCTTATACCTACATTACGCCATTTATGAAAGATGTTGGCGGATTTAATCAAAATGTTATCGTCGCTTTATTGTTAGTAGTCGGTTTTTCTGGCATGATTGGCAGCGTTATTTTTGCAAAATACGCCGAAAAAAATCCAACCGCCATTTTAGTGATCCCTATGTTGTCATTGATCGCTTGTTTATTATCACTTTATGTCTGTTCGTTCACACTTTATACCGCAATCATCCAATGTTTGATCTGGGGGCTTTCGATTACCATTATTGGCATGGTCATGCAAAGCAAAGTCATCGATGCAGCGCCCGATGCAACCGATATTGCCACATCTGTTTATTCAGGTATTTACAATATTGGAATAGGCGGAGGTGCTTTTATAGGTAGTAAAGTATTAATTTTACTATCAACGGAGGATATTGGTTTTGTTGGCGCCGTTTTCGTTATTATTGCGTTGTTATTTTTCTGTCTTTGTTCTAGAAAATTGTGGAATAATAAAACCATTTTATAAAAATCTTAAAGCTCAGAAACAGCATTATTTATTATATAGCGCCAATAAATAATGCTGAAAATAACACTCTTACATTATGATTTACTTAAAGACTCTAACTGTTCCCAGCGTTCAAAAGCAGATTCTAATTCGGCTTCTTTGTCGGTCAAAGATTGTAAGATTGGACCTGTAACCTCGTGGGGTTGATTAAAAAAGTCGCTTTGACTAATCTGTGCTTGTAAATCAGCAATGGCTAATTCTAATTGTTCTATTTTGCTTGGTAATTGTGTTAACTCTCGTTGTTCATTATAACTCAGCTTAACCTTCTTTTTAGTGGCTTGATCATTGCTTTTGTTATTCGCCGTGCTTAATGCTTTTTTAGGCTGTTTAACATCATTAACTGTCGCTACTTTAACCGGTTGTGCTTGTTGCTGTTGTTGCAGAGCATCGGCATAACCACCGGCATAAATACCAATATGCCCTTTGTCCTCAAAAAAACAACATTGGGTAACCACATTATCAACAAACTGCCGATCATGACTAACTAGTAAGACTGTTCCCTGATAATCATTAACCAACTCTTCTAACAATTCCAGTGTTTCAATATCCAGATCATTGGTCGGTTCATCAAGTATTAATAAATTACTAGGCTTTAAAAATAGTTTAGCCAGCAATAAACGATTACGCTCCCCACCTGATAATGCACGAACAGGTGTTCGGGCGCGTTTTGGCGGGAATAAAAAATCTTGCAGATAACCAAGTACATGACGTGATCGTCCATTAACCATCACTTCTTGTTTACCTTCAGCTAAATTATCCATCACGGTTTTTTCAGGATCGAGCTCTAACCGATATTGATCAAAATAAGCTACTTCAAGCTTGGTACCGCAATGCACACTACCTGATGTTGGCGTTAAATTACCCAACATCAGTTTTAACAACGTTGTTTTACCAATACCATTAGGGCCAATTAAAGCAATCTTATCACCTCGTAATACTTGTACAGAAAAATCATTAACGAGCAACTTATCCCCAATCTGATAGGTCACATTTTCAAGCTCAAAAACGATTTTTCCTGAACGTAATGCCTCTTCAATTTGCATTTTGGCACTACCCATCACTTGGCGACGCTCGCTATACTCTTGGCGCATTGCTTTTAATGCACGTACTCGCCCTTCATTACGTGTACGGCGTGCTTTAATCCCTTGGCGAATCCAGACCTCTTCTTGGGCTAATTTCTTATCAAATTCGGCATTTTGCAACTCTTCAACACGTAGTGCTTCTTCTTTGCCAATTAAATAGTTATCGTAATTACCACTCCAAGAGGCTATTTTGCCGCGATCTAAATCAATAATGCGTGTTGCCATTTGGCGAATAAAAGAGCGATCATGAGAAATAAATACAATACTGCCATTAAAGCTTTTTAAAAACTCTTCTAACCATTTTATAGTTTGAATATCTAAATGGTTGGTTGGTTCATCAAGCAATAAAACCGACGGTTGGCAAACCAAAGCTCTGGCCAATGCGGCTTTACGAAGCCAGCCACCAGATAGCGAAGATAGCAAAGCATCGCCATCAAGCGATAGCGACGAAATAACATTATGAATACGACTATCTAATTGCCAGCCATTTTGGTGATCTAATTGCTCTTGCATTTTAGCTAATTTGGTTAAATTGCTTTCGCAAGGGTCTTGCTCTACTTGATGTGCCAAATCGTAATAATCACGTAATAATTGCGCTTGTTCATGCAACCCTTCGGCCACAAAGTCAAATACATTGCCTTGCACATCGCGAGGAGGATCTTGTTGCAAACGTGAAACAATCACATTATTTTCATAAATAATTTGACCTTCATCTAATGGTATTTCTTTGTTTAATACTTTCAGTAACGTTGATTTGCCCGCACCATTACGACCAACAAGGCAAACTCGTTCGTTTGGTTCAATAGACATATCAATATGATCGAGCAGTGGCGCATCACTAAATGAAAGGTAAGCATTGGTAAGATTAATTAATGACATAATGGTGATTTTTATTTGGATATTAAGTAATAAGGCATTATTCTACCATAAAGTTAGCCAAGGCAAATAAATCAAAAAATAAAGAAGCACTAATAGGTCTCACAAATATTAGAAATCACTGTTCTATCCTATAAAAAAAAATAAATACTGTTATATTAATGAATAAAAATATTAATGAGTTTCGGTGTGGAGATTATTATGAGCCATATGTGGACATTCCAGCGCGTTGGTGGGTTGGATCAAGTTGTATTTAAAAGTGCTGATGACATTATCAATTTACCAGATTTAGACCCTAAATTATGGGTAGCATTAAGCTGCCCAACAACAGGGTTAGATTTTGACGAGCGAACCTTAGCATTACTTGATTCAGATCAAGATGGACGTATTCGCATTCCTGATATTTTAGATGCTATCAGTTGGACACAAGATAAAATCGTGTCATTTGATAGCATTTTAACAATGAGTGAAACACTACCTTTATCACAAATTAAAACGTCTACCCCACAAGGGGAAAAACTCTCTACTACGGCACGGAGTATTTTGGCTAGTTTGAATAAAAGTAATGTGGATTATTTAACACAAGATGATATATGGCAATCAATTAAAACCAATGCTGATAAACTTTATAATGGCGATTTAATCTTCCCTGCATCAAGTGAATTATCAAGCGACATGCAAACCTTTATTCAAACAGCAATCAAAACCACTGGTGCACAAAAAGATATGAGTGGACAAGAGGGGATTGATTTAAACATTGCCACCACATTTGTTGAAAACTTAAAAACTTGGTTGCAATGGCAAGCAAAAATAAATAATACCGATACACCATTTGGTGAAAATAGCGCTGAAATATGGAAGCTAATTCAACTATTAAAACCCAAAATTGATGATTATTTTTTACGTGTTGAATTGGCGCAATATGCCCCACAAGCACAAACAGCGCTTAACGTAGACGAAAAGTATATCGTACCGACACAAAATGGATTATTGTCTGATGAGGCTTTAGCCGAATTACCTCTATCAAAAATCGACACAGTTGAGGTGCTTGATTTAGTCAATGGAATAAACCCTCTTTGGAAAACTAAAATTAGTCGGTTTAAAACATTAGTGGAAACATCCTTATCCAATTCAGACCAGCTAACACAGCAAGAATGGCAACATATTCAACAGAGCTTGCAAGTTTACGCTAAACTGATTAGTTCTAAGCCCGAATTAGCACAATTAACTGTTGCAATTGAACCCTCTGCTAGCATAGAAGATATACCAAGCAATCTCATGATTAGCCTCGCTAACGACGATTTGTTAACCGAATTTAAGCAAATGGTTGAACAAGATAATAAAACACCAATATCGGCGTCAGATATTCTTATATTAGAAAAATTAGTTTTATTTCATAAACATTTATATCGTTTATTGGTTAACTTTGCGTCTTTTGCTGACTTCTTCTCACCAAATACGCGAGCTGCATTTCAGCTTGGTAAGCTTTATATTGATGGTCGCTGTGCAACCCTTTGCGTTGCAGTTGATAATATTGCTAAGCACGTAACAATGGCAAATTATTCCGAACTTTGTTTACTTTATTGTGAATGCACAAGGCATGGGCAAAAGCAACTAATTGCCGCGGCAATGACAGCAGGGCAAGGCGACTTATTGCTTGAAGGTCGCAATGGTGTATTTATCGATAATAAAGGAAATGATTGGGATGCCAATGTGGTTAAAATAATCACTAAGCCAATTAGCATTCAACAAGCAATTTTAGCACCTTATCAACGTATTGGTCGCTGTATTACTGAACAAATTAACAAATGGGCTAGCAGTAAAGATGCCAATATTGAAAAATCAAGTGAACAAGCTTTGCAAAACCCAGCAAATAAATTTGATATTGGTAAAAGCGTTGGTATTTTTGCCGCAATTGGTTTAGCTGTAGGTGCAATAGGTACGGCATTAGCCTCTATTTTTCAAGCAATTTTTTCGCTAACTTGGTGGCAATTTCCTTTATTCTTTATTGGATTATTCTTAATTATTTCAGGACCGTCTGTTATTTTGGCATGGTTAAAGTTACGACGTAGAACTCTAGGTCCACTACTTGAAGCATCAGGTTGGGCAATTAATGGCCAAGTTAAAATCAACTTAATGTTGGGTAGTTTGCTCACCAGCAAAGCTGAACTGCCATCAAACGCAAAACGCAATTTGCGTGACCCAATGAAAAACAACAGCAACAAAGTTTTAATTGCCGCTTTTGGGTTAGCTATTTTACTTGGTGTTGGTGCAACGGGAGGTTGGTTATGGCACAAAGGTTATTTAGAACACTATATTGAACTACAAAAGCAAGAAAAAGCCCAAGATAATACAACGAATGATAAATAAAAATCATTTTATAAAACAAGCTATCAAAAAAATCGCCGACAATAGTCGGCGATTTTTTATCAATAATTAATGCTGATAAACTGGTAATCGACGGCAAATAGTTAACACTTTTTCTTTCACTGTTTGAATGGTTTGTTCATCATCAATATTGTCTAACACGTCACAAATCCAATTGGCCAAATCACGTGATTCGGCTTCTTTAAAGCCTCGACGAGTAATAGCTGGTGTACCAATACGCACACCCGATGTTACAAATGGGCTTTGCGGATCTTTAGGTACGCTATTTTTATTAACAGTAATATTAGCACTACCCAAAGCGGCATCAGCTTCTTTACCTGTAATATTTTTATTGACTAAATCAATTAAGAATAGGTGATTGTTTGTTTCACCAGATACCACTTTATAACCACGATTTAAAATCACTTCCACCATAGCTTTAGCATTGTTAACTACTTGATGTTGATATTGTTTATACGCAGGTTCCATGGCTTCTTTTAATGCAACAGCTTTAGCAGCAATCACATGCATTAAAGGACCGCCTTGTGCCCCAGGGAAAACCGCTGAATTTAGTTTTTTACATAAGTCCTCACTACCACCTTTAGCTAAAATTAATCCCCCTCGTGGGCCTCCTAGGGTTTTATGTGTTGTAGTGGTAACAACATGCGCATAAGGAACAGGATTTGGGTAAACGCCCGCTGCAACTAAACCTGCTACATGCGCCATATCCACAAATAAGTAAGCGCCTACACTATCGGCAATTTCGCGCATACGCTTCCAATCAACCACGCCAGAGTAAGCCGAAAATCCGCCAATAATCATTTTAGGTTTTGATGCTTGAGCAATGTTAGCCAGCTGTTGATAATCAATATGACCAGAATCATCAACGCCATAAGAAACAACATGATAAAGTTTGCCTGAAAAGCTCACTGGCGAACCATGCGTTAAATGACCACCCTCGGATAAATTCATACCTAAAACGGTATCCCCTGTTTTTAACAGTGCCATATAAACCGCAAAATTAGCTTGCGAACCCGAATGCGGCTGCACATTGGCATAATCCGCGCCAAATAACTCCTTAGCACGATCTATTGCTAGTTTTTCAACAATATCAACATATTCACAACCACCATAATAGCGTTTGCCAGGATAACCTTCAGCATATTTATTGGTAAGTTGTGAGCCTTGCGCTTGCATTACTCGTGGGCTGGTATAGTTTTCTGATGCGATCAGTTCAAGATGATCTTCTTGACGTTGTTCTTCGCCTTTAATGGCATCCCACAATTCCTTATCATAATCGGCAATAGTCATATCTTTACTAAACATGTTGACTCCTTATTGTTCATTGCATTAGTCTTAAAGGCTTTGCTATACATAGTGTATAAAAATATTACTGTCAGTTATCCTTACTTAATTAACGTGCGATTTCAATCTTTTTTTAAGATTATAAAAAAAATTTATGACAAATCGATATCAAGAATAACGCATTTACAAATCATCATTAAAATAGTGGTTTAATGTGGATATATTTAATATTTTCAAAAACAAGGAAGTATTTGCATACTGTGAATAAAAGACTGCCAAAAAAGAGTGCATTTTTACCTCTAAAAGTTGTTCAGAAAACCTATTGATTTTATTAATTTTTTTAATTGAATTTACTTACCAATACAAAACGAACTAAATATACGGCCTAATAAGTCATTGGAGGTAAATTCTCCCGTGATTTCGCTTAAAGCTTCTTGAGCTAACCTTAGCTCTTCAGCTAACAATTCACCAGCATGAAAAACAACGAGTTGATGTTTGCCATTGTTTAAGTGCTGAGCTGCCTTTTCGAGTGCTTGTAGGTGGCGGCGGCGTGCTAAAAATCCTCCCTCGGTACTACTGGTATAGCCCATGGCTTGTTTTAGATGATCACGTAGCAGTTCTATTCCCTCACCTGTTCGTGCAGATAGTTGGATCTGCGAGTAACCATTTGCTTCGCTATAACCTAGCGATTCGCCAGTTAAATCTGCTTTATTGCGAATAACAGTAACAGGCAAATTTTTAGGTAAGCGTTCAATAAATTCTGGCCATAATTTTTCGGGATTGGATTCGGTCGTTGTTGTGCTGTCGACCATAAACAATACTCTATCTGCTTGTTCAATTTCTTGCCAAGCTCGCTCAATACCAATTCGCTCCACTTCATCACTGGCTTCACGTAGACCTGCGGTGTCAATAATATGTAACGGCATACCATCGATATGAATATGTTCACGTAGTACATCTCGGGTCGTTCCTGCTATATCAGTCACTATGGCGGCATCACGCCCTGCTAGTGCATTAAGCAAGCTTGATTTACCCGCATTAGGGCGCCCAGCAATGACCACCTTCATTCCTTCTCGTAACAGTGTTCCTTGCTTAGCTTCTTGGCGAACTTCAGCTAAGCGAGTAATTACTTCATTTAGCTGAGCCTCAATTTTACCATCCGATAAAAAGTCTATTTCTTCTTCAGGAAAATCAATTGCTGCTTCGGTAAAAATGCGTAAATGGATTAATGATTCAACCAGTGTATTTACTTTTTTAGAAAATACACCTTGCAAAGATGATATTGCAGATTTTGCTGCTTGTTCTGAACTTGCATCAATTAAATCAGCAATGGCTTCTGCTTGGGCAAGATCTAGCTTATCATTTAAAAATGCGCGCTCTGAAAATTCACCAGGGCGTGCAATACGGACATTAGGCACTTCCAGAACTCGTTTTAACAATAAATCGAGAATAACTGGCCCACCATGCCCTTGTAGCTCAAGCACATCTTCGCCAGTAAATGAATGTGGATTTGGAAAAAATAAAGCGATACCTTCATCTAAAGTTGAACCATCTGATGCTAAAAAAGGTAAATAATCAGCGTGGCGTGGTTTAGGTAATTTACCTAATATAGATTGAGCTACTGCTCGGGCTTGAGATCCCGAAATACGTAAAATCCCAACACCTCCACGGCCAGGTGGGGTTGCCTGTGCAACAATAGTATCTAAATTCATATGTATTAATTTCTAAATTAAATAGCAATGTGCCATAATATCATGGACAAGATGCCAAAAACAGCTACTGCTTACTTATCTAGTGATGATAAGAATGAGCTATATTCAAAAAATATATAAAAGAATCAAAAGATTTGATAAGTTGTTAAAAACTACCATACCTAATTTAATTTTTAGGGTGATCAAATAACCAAGAATTAGCCAAAGCAAGTGGTTCTCTTATCATTGCAATATATTTATCAAAATTAGAAAAGCTCAAGGGCGCTGACAATCCAGATACATCATTAAATCCTGAGCGTTTAGCCAGCATTACTGAACGTAATAAATGAAAATCATTAGTTACAACTATCGTTTTTCCTAATGGTAAAATGCGATTAGCATACACGAATTGTTGCGCAGTTCGGGTTGATTTATCTTCAATATAGATTCGTGAAGCATCTATTCCTTTATTCACTAAGTAATTAAACATCACACTGGCTTCACTTGCTGATTCATCTTTACCTTGTCCACCACAAACAACGACTTTAGTTTGAAGATTATTTTGTAAGTAAGTAGCAGCAATATCTAAACGAATTTGTAAAGTTAAAGGCGCTGTAGCTGGCGTGCCGACAACTTGAGATCCTAACACAACCATAGTTTCAGCATTATCAACGGGCTTTTGTTGTGCATAAATAAAAATAATAATATTACAGACAATAAAATAACTTAATATAGTGATTACGGAATACTTTAATAACTTCAATATATTCATTAAATTAACATCCTTTTTTAAAGCAATTCTGAAAATGATCATCAACCAGTCCCATTGATTGCATAAAAGCATAACAAATTGTGGAGCCAACAAAACTAAAGCCTCTTTTTTTTAACTCCCTTGACATGTTGTCAGATACGTCGGTGCTTACAGGTACTTCACTTTTATCTTTAAAGTGGTTAATAATGGGCTTGCCGTTTACAAAAGACCAGATAAATTGCGAAAAATCTTCCCCTTTTTTTTGCATATTTAAATAAGCATGGGCATTTTTGACAATGCTATTTAACTTTAAACGATTACGGATCAGTCCTTTATTTTTAAGTAATTGCTCAATATCTTCAGTTGACAATCTTATGATTTTTTTGGGGTCAAAATTGAAAAAGCAACGGCGATATTCATCACGCTTTTTCAAAACAGTAATCCATGATAACCCTGCTTGTTGCCCTTCAAGGCAAATCATTTCAAATAATTTAAGGCTATTATGTTGAACAATCCCCCATTCGTTATCGTGGTAATGAATATATATGGGATCATTCAAAACCCAATCACAACGTACTTTTTCGTTATTTTGCATCAAATTTTACCTAGCTTATCTATTATTAATTGTGCTTTATGTCGCTTTGTATTTTTTAAGCATAAATTGGTTGGATTATAAATCAAATAAGTTGATTTGTTATATACATTAAATTTTTTTATGATGAAAAAAAGGCCTTTTTTTTATGGCAGAATGAAGCTCTCATTTTTATCTTAAATCAATAAAAGACAGATTTTTTTATTTTCTAACTTAACTTAATTTAATAATAAGGTTTTCCATGAGTCAGTCTGAGATCAACACTGAATGGCAGCCTAGCGCTCGACCATTAACTTGTCAGGATTTTAAAACGTTAGTTTTATCCTCTTTAGGTGGTACATTAGAATTTTATGATTTTGTTATCTATGCACTTTACATTGATACCATCGTCAAGCCACTCTTTTTACCGCATACACTTTCACCATTAACGTTAGATTTGTTTGCTTGGGGTATTTTTGCTGCCGGTTATTTAGTTCGCCCTGTTGGTGGCATTATTATGGCTCACTTTGGTGATAAAGTTGGGCGTAAAAAAATGTTTACCTTAAGTGTTGCTATGATGGCTCTACCAACATTTATCATTGGTATATTGCCAACTTACGATATGATTGGCATTTTTGCACCGCTGTTATTGTTAGTAATGCGAATGCTACAAGGTGCTGCTATAGGTGGCGAAATGCCAGGTGCGTGGGTGTTTATTGCTGAACATGTGCCAAAGCAACGTTATGGGCTTGGTGTAGGGACATTAACTTCTGGCATCACTGGTGGTATTTTACTTGGGTTTATTGTAACTATTATTATTGATCTTTGTTTTACTAAACAAAATATTTTAGATTATGCTTGGCGTATTCCGTTTATTATTGGTGGTATTTTTGGCATTATTTCAGTTTATTTAAGACGTTTTCTCTCTGAAACACCTATTTTTAAAGAGTTAGCCGCCCGTAAAGCTATCGAAAAAAATATTCCTGTAGTTACAGTGCTACAGAAACACAAAACAGCATGTGTGATTGTTGCATTACTAACTTGGTCGTTATCAACAGCAATTATGGTGGGGATTTTAATTACTCCTGGACGTATTGTCGGTGGAATGTATCACTTTACTAACCTTGATTGGCGTGTTGGCGGTTGTATTGCAGCATTAACATTAACAATCGGCTGTGTTATTTCCGGTTGGCTAGAAGACAAGTTAGGAACCACTAAAACCGTTGTCATTACTTGGGGTGGGTTGGCTATTACTAGTATCTACTTTTATAGCTCCTTAAGTCCAGAAATATCGTTAACTCAACTTTATTGGACATGGGCTGCATTTGGTCTTTTCATTGGGGCTATCGCTATGACACCAATTATTGGAACGAGAACTTTTCCTCCAGCTATTCGCTATTCTGGCTTATCGTTTTCTTACAATTTAGCCTATGCACTATTTAGTGCATTTACACCGACTTTAACAATTTATCTATTAAGCCCTGAACATTTATTAGGTCAGTATAGTTATCTTGGTGCAGGCCTTTATATCTCTTTTGTGGCATTAATTGCGATTGCTGTCGGTTTCTACCCACTTGCAAAACAAGGATGGAATAGTAACTCGGGTCATTAATCAGTAACTACAACCAATAAAAAGCAGGGCTTTTACCCTGCTTTTTATTTTAATGTGTACTACACAATAACTGATACTATTAACGCATTGTGACAAACTCTTCAGCTGCGGTTGGGTGAATTGCCACGGTATTATCAAAGTCTTTTTTAGTAGCGCCCATTTTTAATGCCACTGCAAAACCTTGTAGTATTTCGTCCATACCATAACCAATGCCATGAATACCGACGATTTTTTCATCTTTACCTACACAAACTAGCTTCATGCGACATGGTTGGCGATGTTGAGTAACTGCGGTATACATTGCTGTAAATGTTGATTGATAAACTTTTACATTTTCAGATCCATATTGCTTTATTGCGTCTGGTTCTGTTAAGCCTACGGTACCAATTGCCGGATGAGTAAATACTACAGTTGGAATATTACTGTAATCTAAATGTTCATCAGGTTTATTGTTAAATAGCCTTTCTGATAAACGACGTCCAGCAGCAACCGCAACAGGGGTTAATGCTGTTGCGCCTGTATCATCACCGACTGAATAAACTCCTGATATATTAGTATTTTGATATTTATCAACTATCACAAAACCTTTACTATCAACAGCAATGCCTGCTGCTTGTAAATTCATATCATGGGTCGCAGGTTCACGGCCAATTGCCCAAATTAAGCTATCGACAATATAGCTTTCGCCATTTTCAAGAGTTAATGTTAATGAGTTATCGCTATTTTTAGTAACTGATTTCGGAATGGCAAAAGTATGTAATTGTTGCCCTTCTGTTGCAATCACTTCCATCAAGGTATCAATAATAAGCGGATCAAAAGCTCGTAGTGGCGTAGCGTTACGAATAAATTGGTGTGTTTGTGCACCCAGCGAGTGTAATACGCTTGCAATTTCACAAGCAATATATCCAGCTCCAACAACGGCTACACGTTTGGGTAAGGTTTTTAGAGAAAAAAAGCCATCCGATGTTATACCATATTGAGCACCAGGAATATTCGGGATACTTGGTTTACCACCAACAGCAATCAAAATATGTTCAGCACTATAATGTTCACCATTGACTTCAACTGTATGAGCATCAACGAATTTAGCATAACCATGAATAACATCAACGTTATTGTTATTAAGGACACGATCATAAGATTGATGGATTCTATCAATATAAGCATTTCGGCTGGCAATTAATTTGTCCCAACTGAATTGATTAATGGTGGTATTAAAACCATAATCAGGGCCATAATGATTAATGGCTTCAGCAATTTGTGCACCATACCACATGACTTTTTTGGGCACACAACCAACATTAACACAGGTTCCACCCAATAATTTTGCTTCAATTAGTGCACACTTTTTTCCATAGGATGCCGCTCGGTTAACTGATGCAATTCCTCCACTACCACCACCGATAGCTATATAATCATAATGTTTGGTCATTAAATATCCTTAATACAATTTTCATTAGTTAGCTATTAGCTTTACATAAAACGAAAGATAAAAAAAGTATTCATTCTAAAATTTAATAATAGTTATTAACGATTGATCATGCTAATAATTGTTGATATTTTATTAGTCAGTTACTGAAAATAGTGCTTAGCGTTAACACTATTTTCCAAGAAATGCGTAAAATAGAATAATAAGCAAGTATATTGATATCGGATCATAAATCTTATCAGTGGCACGCTGAAGCAACCGATAAGATTTGTTAATTTAGCGATTTTTTATTGCATTAATAATATTGGTGGTTGAACAGCCATCTTCAAAATTGAGGACTTTAACTGTGCCGCCTGCTTCAATGACTTCTTTACCACCGGCGATATTTTCGGGTTTATAATCACCGCCTTTGACTAAGACATCAGGCAAGATACTTGCAATTAAACGTTGTGGTGTTTCTTCTTCAAATGGTACAACCCAGTCAACTGAATTAAGTGCACCAAGTACAATCATACGTTGCATTAGCGGATTAATGGGTCTGGATTCCCCTTTTAATTGTTTAACCGAAGCATCACTATTCACTGCTACAATTAAACGGTCGCCTAGTTTACGCGCATTAGCAAGGTAAGAAACATGTCCTGCGTGTAAAATATCAAAACAACCATTGGTCATAACAATTTTTTCGCCACGCATACGCGCTTTTTTGATTTCTTCTTTAAGTTCTTCTTCTGTCATTACTCCAAAACCGTCATTGGCACGGGCTCGAATGGCATTACTCAATTCAACTTGTGAAACAGTTGAAGTACCTAGTTTACCAACAACCACACCCGCTGCGACATTTGCTAAGAAACAACTTTCTTCTAAAGATTGACCAGCAGCTAATGCTGCAGCTAATGTAGCGATTACTGTATCGCCAGCTCCTGTTACGTCAAAGACTTCTTTTGCTTGAGTTGGTAAGTGGTAAATTGGTTTATCTAACTGTAATAATGTCATGCCTTTTTCGCTACGTGTTACTAGTAAGGCTTTTAGATCATATTGTTTGATGAGTTGATAACCTTTTTCAACAATCTCTTCTTCAGTTTTGCAATGTCCGACTACTGCTTCAAATTCTGACATGTTTGGAGTTAACAATGTCGCCCCGCGGTAACGCTCAAAATCGGTTCCTTTTGGATCGACTAAGATAGGCACATTGGCATGATTAGCAAGCTTAATCATTGATTGAACAGCAGATAACGCACCTTTGGCATAATCCGACAGTACCAAAACTTTATGGGTCGTTAATGCTGATTGAATACGCTCTAGAAGAGGCGTTGCATCAATATTGTTAAATCCTTCTTCAAAATCAAGGCGAATCAATTGTTGATTACGTGATAGAACGCGTAACTTTGTTATGGTTGGGTGTGTTGATACAGAAACAAAATCACATTGAACTTTATGTTTACTTAATTGTTCATTAAGAATTTTTGCTGGTTCATCTATGCCTGTTAGACCGATTAGGCGTACATTACCGCAAAGTGAAGTAATATTCATAGCAACATTGGCAGCACCACCAGGTCGTTCTTCTAACGAGTCAATTTTAACTATAGGTACTGGCGCTTCGGGCGATATACGATTCGTTCCCCCATACCAATAGCGATCCAACATAATATCGCCCACAACTAACACATTGGCGCAATTAAAATCAGGTAATGATGCTTTCATTATGACTCGTTATCCTTAGTTATTTTCAGTTTACTCATTCTATATTTGTTTACGTCTCATCAAAATCATGGTTGTTGTCATCTTCCATTTCGTCATTTTTGCGCGGTTGATAAAAACGGGCAAAAAAAGTGCCAATTTCAAATAGTAAACAAATAGGTACAGCTAATAGTATTTGTGAAAATACGTCTGGAGGGGTAACAAACATAGCAACAGCAAATACCCCAACAATAATATATGGTCGCTTGTTTCGTAAACTTTTTGGTGTAGTTATTCCTGTCCAACAAAGCAAAATAATAGCAACTGGCACTTCGAAAGCAAATCCAAAGACAATAAAGAGTGTCATTACAAAATCAAGATACTTGGTAATATCAGTATTAATCGCCACATCGATCGGTGCGGTATGGATAAAGAAGTAAAACGCTAATGGAAACACAGCGAAGTAAGCAAATGCTATACCAAGATAAAAAAGAATCGTGCTTGATACAATTAACGGCATAACCAGACGTTTCTCATGTTGATATAACGCTGGGGCAATAAATCCCCAAATTTGATATAGCACATAAGGAATTGAAATAAAGATCGCCACTACAACTGTTAACTTAATTGGTGTAAAAAATGGCGCTGCAATATCCGTTGCTATCATATTACTGCCTTGTGGCAATTGACTCATAAGCGGATTTGCCACAATATGATAAATATCATTGGAAAAATAAAGCAAGCAAATTAATACCAGCAAAATACAGATAATACACCGCAAAAGCCGTGTTCTAAGTTCAACAAGATGTCCAATTAATGGTTGAGTAACGTTGTCTGTCATGGTGTATTTTTATCTGTACGAGTTTCAGTATCAATTTTCGTGGCTGAATCGATTTCTTTTTGTAAGGATTCGGTTACACGTTTTAAATCATCAATAGATTCTTGAATTTCTGGTGTAAGTGTTTTTAAACCACTTTGTTCGGCCTTTTTTAAGCTGGCTTGCAACTCTTGCAGTTTGAGCTCTTTATTTAGTTCTAATTGTACCGTAGCAGACATTCGGCGTAGCACTTTTATCCACCCTGTAACTGTTTTTATCGCAATGGGTAGCCGTTCTGGCCCTAAAACTACCAGACCAATAATTAAAACTAATAATAATTGACCAAAACTAATGTCAAACACGGTTTACTCTTTTTTACTCTGATTATTAGCATCAGATGAATCGATATTTTCAGATTTTTGTGAATTATCAGCATCTTTTTTATCGTCATCATCATTCATTGCTTTCTTAAAGCCTTTAATTGATTCGCCAAGATCGGAGCCCAATGAACGTAATTTTTTTGTTCCAAATAACAATACAACAACCGCAATTAATATTAAAAGTTGAGGTAAGCTTGGCATCATGATAATTATCTCCGATGAGGTAAATAACCAAATTATACACGCAAATTATAATATTCCCAAGACAATCAGCTTAATATGAAACCAATATAATAATAGATAAAGCACACACTAACCCCATCATTTTATATAGATTCCGTTCACGCCTTTTACTAAGCTGTAATTCTTGAGTAATTTGTGTTAGTTGGGCACTCATTTGTTTACTGATTCGTTCGTAGTTATTTAATTTTTCGGGTAACTTTGGCAACATAGTTTGCCACGCGGGTAATGATTGCCAAGTTTGTTGTAGTATTTTTTTAGCGCTATATTTATCTTGATACCATTTTTCTAAAAATGGTTTTGCTGTTTTCCATAAATCTAGTTCAGGATAAAGCTGGCGACCTAGCCCTTCAATATAAAATAACGTTTTTTCAAGCAGGGTTAATTGGGGTTGAATATCCATGTCAAATTGGCGAGCAACTTGAAATAATTGTAGCAAAATTTGTGAAAATGAAATTTGGGCAAGGGGTTTTGCAAATGCAGGTTCACAGACGTTACGCATTGCCATTTCAAGCGCCACAACATCAGTTGTTTCTGGTACCCAGCCTGATGTGATATAAATTTGGGCTATTTTGCGATAATCTCGATTAAAAAAGGCTAAAAAGTTTTCAGCAAGATAACGTTGATCATCCTCAGTCAATATACCAATAATGGCACAATCAATGCCAATATAACGGGGGTTTTGTGGTTCGGTAATATCGACAAAAATATTACCGGGATGCATATCTGCATGGAAAAAGTTATCACGAAATAACTGGGTAAAAAATGCCTGAACACCTCGTTCAGCTAGTAATTTCATATTGACGTTATTTTGCTTAAGCTGCTCAATATTTGAGATAGGCATACCTTTAATTCGTTCTTCAACTAACACATTTTTTCGACAAAGGTTATGATATACATAAGGAATATATAAGATATCACTATTAATAAAATTATCGCGCAATCTAATCGTGTTGTAAGCTTCTTTTTGTAAATCTAACTCTTTTAATAGCGTGATTTCATAATCACGCACTATTTCAACAGCTCGCAATTTTTCGCCTGATTTTATGCGCTTGGTAAATTGTTTAGCTACCCAATACATTAAACGTATATCAGCTTGAATAATAGGTAAAATATTAGGGCGTAATACTTTAATAATAACTTCAGCTTGGCTATGCTTTAATATTGCTGTATGGACTTGGGCAATCGATGCTGATGCTAATGGTTTTTCATCAAAATGGGAAAAATAATAATCTATTGTTTGACCTAATGCCGATTCAATAAGCTGTTTAGCAATTTGTCCATCAAAAGGAGCAACTTGATCTTGCAATTTGGTCAGCGAATCTGCAATGTGTTTAGGTAAAATATCGCGTCGAGTTGAAACCATCTGCCCAAACTTTATCCATACGGGACCGAGCTCCTGTAGCGCTTGACGTAATCGCTCACCAATTTCTTGATGTTTAGCTTTGGGTCTAATCCAAAATAAACACTTTAAAACCAACCGTGGCCACCTTACTAAATGGTGTTTTGGTAATAATTCATCTAATCGATAAGCACGAAATATCGCAAGTATTTTATAAAGTCGAAAAAAGGTCATTATTTTTTATCGCATCAAAATTTAAAGCCAATATGTAAAGCTACAATGCCACCTGTCATGTTGTGGTATTTCACATCAACAAATCCGGCATCTTCCATCATTTTTTTCAGTGTATTTTGATCAGGATGCATTCGAATTGATTCGGCTAAATAGCGATAACTTTCAGAATCATTTGCCACAATTTTGCCCATTAACGGTAACATAGTAAATGAATATAAGTCGTAAGCTTTATTTAGGATCTGATATTGCGGTTTAGAAAACTCCAGGATTAATAAGCGCCCACCAGGTTTTAATACTCGCCATATAGAGTGTAAAGCCTTTTCTTTATCAGTGACATTGCGCAAGCCAAATGATATGGTTATACAATCAAAATAGTTATCAGCAAAGGGTAACTCCTCTGCATTAGCTTGTACATATTCGATATTTTTAAATAAGCCTTTGTCTCGTAGTTTATCTCGCCCAACTTTTAACATTGATTCGTTTATATCAGCTAAGACAACTAATCCGTCATCACCAACAAGTTGCGAGAATTTTGCCGTTAAATCACCTGTGCCACCTGCTAGATCTAAAACCTTTTGGCCTTTACGCACACTGCTATACTCAATGGTGATTTTTTTCCAAATTCGGTGAATGCCAAATGACATAAGATCATTCATAACATCATATTTATCGGCAACAGAGTGAAATACTTCAGCAACACGTTTTACTTTTTCTTGTTTTGGGACTTGAGTGTAACCAAAATCAATTTTTTCTTGATTTGTATTGTCTTGTTTGTCAGAAGATTGAGACATAAAATTTACCTATCACAAATAATTGGCTTATTTTAGCATAAGCCATAATAAATGTGATGAACTAAATCAATAATGCTTCAATCTTCTTTGAAACAGTTTCAAAATATTCAAGCTGCGAGGATTGAGGATTTAAATCTTTTTCATGAATGACTAAATCAAAATGGCAACTTTCTTTTAAGGCTCTTAAAACGTCATTATTTTTTTTGAAAATTTGACTGTAATATTGTGCAAGTGTTTCAAAATCGATTGAAGTAAAAACAAGTTTATTTGATGTTTCAACGGCTTTTGCAATTCGTTCAACATGTAACATTGCAATTTTCATATAATCGGATTCGCTCAAATAACGTTTATTATGTTGGATTGAAATTTCTCGTTCAATATAATTAATATAGCCATTGGGCACGTATTGAGTATTATAAATATTAGCAAATTGGAGTGGTAAGTCACAAAAACGGCCTTGGCCAATAATAGCTACTTTTTTTACAAAAAAAGGTTTTGCTGCTTGTGCAATAAAATTCCAGTTTTTATATGGATTTTGGCGGATTTGTGTTGCACTAATGTTAACAAATTCTCGATTAGCATCAACAATAACGACTGGGCAATCAAAATAGATCTTATGGTTATTAACATCTTGTGGCTCGCTAGTAAATACCACATTGGGCTTAATTTTATGCTCAGCAAGAATTTGCTTTACCCGATCACTCCAATCTTGCCAACCATTAGGGTAAAACTCAATACCAGCTTCATCAAGTACATGGATATGAATATTATGGCGATCTTTAAATGTCTCTTTTAACCATGAAAAGCGGTCACTTATTTGTGGTTGTTTTGGTAAACGGCTTTGATTAAATAGTTGCTTATCACGCGATGCTTCACATCCCAAAAAGATATGTAATACATCAACTTGGTTCATCGCTTTTTCAATTAGATAAATATGACCACAATGTAAAGGATAAAACTTCCCAAAAATTAAACCAACTTTATGCTTAAAAGTCATGACGCATACCAAAATATATAAAAACTAGTACAATTTACAGAAAAAAAAAGCAATTTCTAACCAAATGATGCTATTTGATATATTTTATCAATGAGTAAAATAGTTTTTTACCAATAACTCATTGATAGTAAAAATATTAATTTACTTATGTAAGTTCGATAATAAAACGCCCGTTGCAACCGAAATATTTAATGCGGGCATGTTATCGTTGCCTTTTAAATGTACAACAATATTAGCGCTGTTAATTAGTTTCATATTAATTTGTTGAAATATGACTACCGCAACTTTTTTATTAAAATGGATTTGGTGCAATTCACTGGATGTAATTGACTTTACTTGACAAGGTAATAGGGCAATAACTTGATAGCCATGTTGCTTAAGCATATCTATTGAGGCCACAAAATCATCACTTTCAATTGACTCAACAGCTTCAACGCCACCTTCAGCCACACGCATAGCAGCACCGCTATCAAGTAAATTTGTTTGGCGTAACATGACACCATTAACGCCATAAAAAGCGGCACTACGAATTAACCCACCAAGATTATGGGGATTATTGACATCATCAATCGCTAAAACACAATCATGATCTTTATCGCTATTGTTTTCTAGATAATCCAATAACGTAAGTGATATACGTTTTTTAACAATTAAACATACGCCACCATGATGTTGCGTTTGAGTTATTTTACCAATCTGTTCGCTAGAGACTACATCATAACCTAAACGTTGTTTAACGAGCCACTCAATTAACTCTTTAAATTGATAAGTCATTTCTTGAGTAATAAATAATTTAACAATTGCTGTGCGACGATGTTTGAATACTGCCTTACAACTATTTTCGCTATAAACTAATGTTTCTTCTTTACGTTGGCGATATCCATCATAACCAAAAGTTGGAGTTTGTTCATTTGTACGAAGCTTTTTTTGCCATGGTGATTCATTCTCAATAGGCAATTTAGATTGATTAAGATCAACAATAAAACTCTTTTTTGCAAATGCAGATTTATCATTTCTAGGTTTGAATGTTTCAATACGATCATGACGATCCCGTTTAAGTTTTACTTGAAATGAGTCTTTACTTTTCCAGTCAGTCTTTTTTTTAGTCGCTGAGCGAAAAGGCTTTTTAGATTCGCTATTTTTGGCATAAAAAATAGTAGGTTTGCTTTTTTCGGTATTATTGTTCATATCAATCTCATAATTAATTGCTTATCGAGTACGAATGGTTGGGGCTATTTTATCTAATACACCATTAACAAATTTATGGCTATCTGCAGCACCAAATGTTTTAGTTAAATCGATAGCTTCATTAATCACAACTTTATAAGGTACATCTTGACGTTTTATTAATTCATACAGTGCGATTCTAAGTATGGCTAATTCAACTTGTCCTAACTCATTAATAGAGCGTTCAGTGAGATAAGGCGTCATTTTGTCATCTAATTCACTGGTGTTTTTGGCTACACCATTTAATAGCTCACGAAAATACTTAGCATCAACGCCTTTCATATCTTGTTCTGCAATAAAACTTGTCTCAACATCAGCAAGATCGTTTCTAGAAACTTGCCAAGAGTAAATGGCTTGCACTGCGCATTCTCTTGCTCGACGACGAGGATTAACTAATGCCACTAAATTACTCCTTAATTGCTTTAATAATATTTAGCATTTCCAGTGCAGTTAATGCCGCTTCAGCACCTTTGTTGCCAGCTTTTGTGCCTGCACGTTCAATAGCTTGTTCTATACTTTCGGTAGTTAAAATACCGAATCCAACTGGAATAGTGTTATCTAAACTTGCACTTAATAATCCAGAACTTGATTCACCAGCAACAAAATCAAAATGTGCCGTACTGCCACGAATAACCGTACCTAGCGCTACAATTGCATCATATTTTTTTGACTGTGCAGCAACTTTAGTAGCAAGTGGAATTTCATAAGCACCTGGAACCCAAATAACAGTAATATTTTTATCATCAACTTGTCCAATGCGTGTTAACGCATCAATTGCACCATTGACAAGGCTATCATTAATAAAATGATTAAATCGTGCTACTACAATTGCAACCTTAGCTTTTGGTGCAGCAACTTTACCTTCAATTGTTTGCATATTCATTCCTTATTGATTCTACTTTAAATGCCTTTTCACTCTTTTCTTAAGCGAAAAAATAATTGTTAAATTGTATCACGAATTAAAGACTTATCCTATTGGCAAATAGCGTTATGACCGAGTTTTATGCAAGATATTATTTAAAATAAATGAAAAAATTCAGCTATTGTAAATGTATTATTTATTAATTTTAAAATTAATCTAAATTTTGTTGTTATTTCACTCTTTAACTGTTAGTCATTATTTTAATTTATTTGGACTTTAACATTTATATTTGAAACATATGTACTTAATGTACATATCTACCTGAAAGTTTTTGCCAAGAAAAGTAATTTTATTTTTATCGCTTGCAAGCTATTTTGAAAAAATTACAATAGTACAATAAATTTATTTAATGATGGGGAAGTATCAGTGTACATTGACAATATTCGTAATGAGTTAAACCAAGCCATTGAGGTCTTAACTAGTTTTGTTTCGGATGATAAAAATCTTGAGCAGATTCAAAAAGCGGCTGTCTTAATTGCTGATTCATTTAAACAAGGCGGTAAAGTTTTATCATGTGGTAATGGCGGTTCTCATTGTGATGCGATGCATTTTGCTGAAGAGTTAACAGGTCGTTTTCGCGATAATCGCCCAGCTTACCCTGCAATTGCTATATCTGATGTAAGTCACATTTCGTGTGTGGGTAATGATTTTGGGTTTGATTTTATTTTTTCACGTTATATTGAAGGTGTAGGTCAAAAAGGTGATGTACTTTTAGGTATTTCAACCTCAGGGAACTCAACCAATGTGCTTAAAGCCATTGAGGCAGCAAAACAAAAAGGGATGAAAATCATTACATTAACCGGTAAAGATGGTGGGAAGATGAATGGGCTTGCCGATGTTGATATTCGTGTTCCACATTCTGGCTATGCCGATCGTGTACAAGAAATCCACATTAAAGTAATTCATATTCTTATTCTTCTTATTGAAAAGGAGATGTCAAAATAATATGTGTGAATTATTGGGTATGAGCGCCAATGTGCCAACCGATATTTGTTTTAGTTTTAGTAGCCTAATTAAACGAGGTGGGGACAAAGGTCCTCACAAAGATGGTTGGGGGATTACTTTTTATGAAGGAAAAGGTTGCCGAACATTTAAAGATCCTGAGCCTTGTAGCTATTCACCTATTGCTAAAATGGTAAAAGAATATCCCATAAAATCTAAAGCCGTGGTTGCTCATATTCGACAAGCAAATCGAGGCGGTGTCGCACTAGAAAATACTCACCCATTCACCCGCGAACTCTGGGGTAAAAATTGGACTTTTGCCCACAATGGACAATTAACCAATTACCAAAATTTAGATACAGGGCTTTTTCAACCTGTTGGAGAAACCGATAGCGAATATGCTTTTTGCTATTTAATTAATCAATTACAGCAAAAATATTCACAAAAACCTATCGATGATCTTGAGCTATTTAATTTTATTAAGCAATGTGCCGATCAATTAAGCCAACTAGGCATATTCAATATGCTACTTTCTGATGGGCAATATGTATTTGCCTATTGCACAACGAATTTGCATTGGATAACCCGTAAAGCACCATTTGGCAAAGCAAAGTTACTGGACGAAGATGTAGAAATTGATTTTCAAAAACATACAACACCCAATGATATTGTTACTATCATTTCAACCTTACCATTAACTTCAAATGAGATATGGCAAAAACTTAATACTGGCGAAGCGATTTTATTTAAAGATGGCGAAATTAGCCAATCTTCCGCATTTTAATAGGATGCATTGGCGACTCATTTTTTAAAATTGATGATGCAGATAACTTAAAGTTAATAGTCCAATTGTAGTAAGCACTATCCATGGAAGGTGCGGAAATCCTATTTGCATAGCAATATCATATAACCAACCAGCATCGGTATAACCAATAAATCCACTAAGCGCAAGCCCTAAACGAATAAATCCCATATAACTACCTTTTGCTTTGGAATTACTTAATACAGTCGACTAGGTTTCACGAGCAGGTTCAGCAATAGTCGCACCAAAGTAAAATAACGCAATAAGTGATAATAATACGGTTAATTGTGATGTAAAACCAATAATGATAAAAGCAAATGACATCAAAAATAGACCAAATTTAAGACGCTGATCTAATCTGAAATATTTTTCGCTCCATCGAGTAAGTGGATAAAGCAATACGAGAGAAATAGAAGCTTGAATAGCATACATCCATTTTACATAACTCGGGCTACCTGACACATTTGTAATTGTTAAAGGTAACATCAACATTATTTGCACCCATAATACATAATAACCAGTTAACGTAAGAACATAACGGGTGAACTTTTTATCTTTGAAAACCATTTTCATGCCATTAATAATAGGCGCTTTGCCAATAGCAATATGGTAAGCTGGCAGGGAGAAAAAATTAAAAATTCCACATAATAAAAAAATAAAAGCACCACACCAGCATACTAAATGGAAGTCATAATCAATTAAAATTCCACCAATAAGAGCACCTATTACTGCTCCAGCATTATCTTGTATCATTAACAGTGATATGAACTTACCTCGCTCATGTGGATGAGTAAATTTAATAGTCAGTCCCATACGAGGTGGATCAAATAATAGTCCTCCTAACGATGAAAGCAAGCAAGCAAGAAAGTAATAATAACCAAGGCTCACTAGCATTCGCCATAGAAATAAAACCAATACCTTGTTGAACAAATTGCCGAAATCCTAACGCAAAACCAACAAAGAGTGCGCTCCAACCAACTTAACTAACAAAGTGGGTTGAAACAAGCGGAAACACAACATAAAAACCCAAGACAATAAACAGATTATCAAGTAAAAGTATTTGCCGCTCTGTTTTACGAATTTGAGATGGTATTGGTATTTATTTAACTCTTTGAGTTAAATAGCTTTGATAATCGGGAATTTCAATATCAACTTCTTGCGTAAAAATAGAGGATTGAATCAATGCATTGGCTGTGGATTGATTAGTGGCAACTGGAATATTCCAAACAGTAGATAATCGTAACAACGCTTTCACATCTGGATCGTGAGGTACAGCATTAAGTGGATCCCAAAAAAAGATTAGGATATCGATTTTGCCTTCTGCAATTAATGCACCTATCTGCTGATCGCCCCCCATGGGACCACTTAGCATTGGCGTGATATTTAGTCCTGTTTTTTGCTTTATTAATGTTCCAGTGGTACCCGTGCCACATAAATTATGACGAGAAAGCACTTCACGATTTTTTTTACACCAAGCTAATAAAGAATCTTTCAAGTGATCGTGAGCAACTAAAGCAATATTTTTTTTAGCCGATAATTTGCGTGTGGTATAAAGCATCATAGTTATCCTAATTTATTATTATCTTTCTAGATTTTTTAACAGAGTATTAGTTATAGTGCAAGGGATATTTAATCAATAGCAAATTAAAAAAGGCACCGAAGTGCCTTTTAAAAATAAAGATACAATCAATTAGAATTGGTAAATTAAACCAAGTGCCACTGTGTCTTTTGTTGTGCCCTTGATTTGTGATTTAGTAAATGAACCATCTTCATATAAAGCACTTCGTGCACCGATGTCATCTTTATCTAACAAGTTAATTTTATAATCGATAATAGCTTGTAGGTTTTTGTTAAAGTCATAAGTTAAACCAACATCAACATATTTAGCTAAATCATTACCTTTAAGCCCTGCATCACTTGAATAACTAGATGCATCTTTAACTTTATGTTGAATATATGCAACAGATGGCGTTAAACGACCCACTTCAAAGTCAATACCATATTGCGCAACAAATTCATAACCTTTGGTTTTTAAGTCATTCGCACTGTGTGTCGTTAATGCATTATCCCAACCATATTTTTGTTTACCTTGAATATATAATGCGGCTAAATAAAGGTTGTTATTATCATATTTAACACCAGCTGACCATGCTTTAGCATCCTTATGTCCACCAGTTTGAGCATAACCTGCACCAACAGATAAGCCTGTATCAAGCACATTCCAATCAACTACTGAACCCCAAGCTTCAGCGCTATCGCGTTTTTCACCATTACGATCATGTTTGGTGAAATGACGAGTAGAGCTATTATCACCATTATCCGCATATTGAACAGCAAAATTCAGACCGTTTACTAAGCCAAAAAAGTCTGAGTTACGATAAGTCGCAACAGCTTTGGTGCGCGCTGTTAATGCATAAAGATCATTATCCGAAGCATCACCACCAAATTCCGGTAAAACATCCGTATAAGACGTTAATGTTTTTAGCACACCATCATTACGGCCGTAATCGAATGATCCGAAATCACCAAAATTTAAACCAGCAAAAGCATAACGAGTTTCGTTATCAGCATCTTCACCAGTTTTGGCCTCATATTCCCAACGACCATAACCAGTTACACTGTCTGTTACTTGAGTTTGACCTGACATACCTAAACGTGCTGTGGTTTTGTCACCTTCACCCGTTTGATTATTACGATCAGTAATATAGTTTAAAGCATAAACTCTACCATAAAAGTCAACTTTATTACTGTCTTTATTCCACACTTCAATTGAAGCGTTAGCTGTGCCTGCAATTAAGAGCGCAGGAATAGCGATAGCTAATAGATTACGTTTCATTTTTACCCTCTTAGGTATTTTATATTATTAAAGATGCAAATTACTTTGCTTTGGTTTAACAAATAACTGCTAATAATTAGCAATTATATTATTATTGTGATATCGATTCTCTTATAACAGAACAGATTTTATTACCTATTTAACACTGGAAGTTAGATTAAATCTGCGAATTTTCGAATATTTTAATACTTATTATAAATTTTTTTAGGCTTAAAATGTTTTTTTAATAGGAATGAATTTAAAAGGTGAAAAAAAAGGCACCTAAGTGCCTTTTTATAAGATATTAAGAAATTAGAATTGGTAAATTAAACCAACACCTAACACGTCTTTAGTACCTGGTTTAGTAGATTTTTTATAACGCCCATCATTTTCAGTATTCAATTCAGCACCAAGATCTTTACGATCAAGAAGATTGAATTTATATTCAACAATTGCACTGAAGTTTTTGTTTAGATCGTAAGTTGCACCTAAAGATACATATTTAACTACAGGTGAAGTGCGTCCACGAGCATGATAACGAATATTATCTTCGACGAAATTCACTCCATCAGCTTTAAATTTATGTTGAACATAAGCTAAAGATGGAGTGATGCGACCTACTTCTAAATCAATACCATATTGAGCGACTAATTCAAAACCTCTAACTTTACCATCAGCAGTTTTATAATTACCTCTATGCGTCGGTCCATATGAAAAAACATCTTTAAATTTAGATTGGAAATAGTTAGCGCCTAAATATAAATTATAGTTATCATATTTAAGACCACCAGCCCAAGTACTTTGACGATTATCACTGTTTGAAGTTTGTGCATAACCAGCACCAGCAGTTAAACCAGTGTCAAAGATGTTCCATTGAACGTTTGCACCATAAGCTTCACGAGATTCACCTCTGAATGGATCTTCTTTAAAATCATTTGAGTTATCTCCGTTATCAGCATATTGTAATGCAAAGCTGATATCATCAGTTAAACCAAAGAAGTTGTTATTACGGTAAGTTGCAACAGCTTTAGTACGTGAAGATAATACGTGCCAATCGTTGTTTGATGCATCGCCACCGAATTGTGGTAATACATCAGTGTAAGCAGTGATTGCTTTTAACACACCATCGTTACGTCCGTAGTCAAATGAACCCGCATCACCAAAGTTTAAACCAGCAAATGCATAACGCACTTCGTTATCAGAATTTTTACCTGCTTTAGCTTCATATTCCCAACGACCATAGCCAGTTACGCTATCGGTGATTTGAGTTTGACCAGACATACCTAAACGAGCTGAAGTATCATCACCCTCACCTTTTTGAGCACGGTCAGTGATGTTGTTAGCTGCTTTTACTCGGCCGTAAAAGTCAACTTTATTACCATCTTTGTTCCAAACTTCAATAGACGCATTTGCGCTAGCTGCGGCTAAAAGCGCAGGGATAGCGATTGCTAATAGATTACGTTTCATTTTTTACCCTCATGGTTATTTTTTAAAAAGACACTTCCATAAGTTTAGTGTCAATTTTCGTACAATAATTATTCATCCAAAAAATAATATTTCTATCTATTATTTTTCTACTTTTTACAGTAGTGTAAATTATGTATAAATTTTTTTTAAAATCAAGCGAACTTTTCATTAAATGCAGTGTCTAAGTCTAAATTTAAGCCTGTTTGATTGTTTTTTAAGCTAAAATTGATCGATATCTACCAGTTATAACTCCCAATAAATTCTTATTAGGGATTTTTATCAACTTAAAAATTTGCATTACGCGGCGTTCTTGGGAATGGAATAACATCGCGCACATTTTGAACACCAGTTACATAAACAATTAAACGTTCAAAACCAAGTCCAAAACCTGAATGTGGCACAGTACCGTATCGACGTAAATCACGATACCACCAATAATCTTCTTTTTTGAGTCCCAATTCTTCCATACGTTTATCTAACATATCTAAACGTTCTTCACGCTGTGAACCCCCGATAATTTCACCAATACCTGGCGCTAATACATCCATTGCCGCAACGGTTTTACCATCATCGTTCATGCGCATATAGAATGCTTTAATATCTTTCGGATAGTTTTTTACCACCACTGGTGCTTTAAAATGTTGCTCAGCTAAATAACGCTCATGTTCTGAAGCTAAATCAATTCCCCAACTGACTGGATTTTCAAACTTAGCATCACAATTTTGTAATATAGTGATAGCATCAGTATAGTCAACTTGGGCAAAATCAGCATTAATGAAGTTTTCAAGGCGTGTTATTGCTTCTTTATCCACGTGCTGTGCAAAAAATTGCATGTCGTCAGCACGTTTTTCTAATACTGATTTAAACACATATTTCAGCATGTCTTCGGCAAGCTTAGCATTATCATTTAGATCGGCAAATGCCACTTCGGGTTCCATCATCCAAAATTCAGCTAAATGACGAGTTGTGTTTGAGTTTTCAGCCCGAAATGTTGGGCCAAATGTGTAAACTTTAGAAAGAGCACAAGCATAAGTTTCAGCGTTTAATTGTCCAGAAACAGTTAAGAAAGCTTCTTTACCAAAGAAATCTTTATCAAAATCAACCTTACCATTATCCGATTTAGGCAGGTTTAGCATATCGAGTGTTGAAACGCGGAACATTTCGCCCGCCCCTTCAGTATCTGATGCGGTAATAATGGGAGTTGATAGCCAATAAAAGCCACGATCATTAAAAAACTGATGAATTGCTTGCGCAAGTGTATGGCGTACACGCGTTATCGCACCAACAATATTAGTTCTTGCACGCAAGTGTGCCACTTCACGCAGATATTCAATTGAATGGCGCTTTGCTGCCATTGGGTAAGTCTCGGGATCGTCAACAAAGCCATACACTTCAACTTGCGTTGCTTGTAATTCATATTTTTGACCTTGACCTGGTGACTCCACCACTTTACCGGTGACTTTAACCGAACAACCAGCCGTTAAACGTAAGATCTCTTGTTCATAATTAGGTAAATTATTTTCAATAACAGCTTGAATAGGGTCAAAGCAGGAACCATCGTAAACAGCTAAAAATGAAATACCTGCTTTAGAATCACGGCGAGTTCTTACCCAGCCTTGAACTGAAATAGTGCTACCAACAGCAATTTTGCCTTGTAACACATCAACAATAGGTGAAACTGAATTCATTTTAATTTTCCATCTCTACATTATTTAATGTTATATCTAAACTAAATACTGGCATTTCCAGCCTTTTTAATGCCACTTACTACACACAAAATATCAAAAGTTTTTGTTAGAGCGCGCTTTTATAAATTATTTCTGGTTGTTTATTTTTATGTTAAGTAAGATTATTGATTAATACTTAACACTGAACGTCCGTTTTAATTCATTAACGAAAGCTAAATCTTGAGAGATAGTCTTTCCAGGGCTATCGGATAATTTAGCGACTGACTGATTATTACATTCTGTCAATTTAATTACAATATTCAAAGCCTTAATGTTAAAATCTGGCGATGGAATATCGCAAGCTAAAAAACCACCTATACCAAAAGACAATTTTACACGATGATTAAAGTGTTGATAAATGCTAATCGCTTTGTCAAAATTTAAGCTGTCTGAAAATACTAGCAATTTTGTTTTAGGATCAATGCCTAATTGTTGGTAGTGCGCAATCGCTTTTTCCCCCCATTTTATTGGATCACCTGAGTCATGCCGTAATCCTTGATAACAAGAGGCAAAATGGGAATCGAAGTCCTGTAAAAACGCATCCATGGTAATACAATCAGTTAAAGCAACACCTAAATCGTTGGTATACTCGTCTAGCCAAACTTGCAGTGCATTTTTTTGGCAATCTTCTAGATTTGAGCTTAGGCGCTGATGAGCTTGAAACCACTCGTGTGCTTGCGTTCCAACAGGAGTAAGGCCTAAACGATAAGCAAGTAAATAATTACTAGTACTATGAAAATTATTAAAATTATTTTTTAAATAACTAACAACTGCCTCTTGCACTGCAAATGAATAACGCCTACGTGTACCAAAATCCATTAAATTAAAGCCCGACATATCCATATTAGCTGTTTTTTCATTAAACAACACCAATTTATCTTTTAGCCGAGCTAGTGCTTCAGGGACACCAATATTAGGCGAACGATCTTTATGAACAATTTCACTGATAACGGCAAGTAATGGCACTTCCCATAAAATAACATCTAGCCATTTACCTTCAATTGTAATAGAAAGCACGCCATCTTTATTTTTAATAGTGAGCAAATCACTATTAAAACGCCATTTTTTAAGCCATCTTAAATAGTCAGATTTAAAAAAGGAAATATTTGATAAATAGTTAAATTCATCATCAGACAGCGCTAATGATTCCATTAATTTCACTTGATGTTTTATTTCATCAACATATTGCCCCAATAAATCATCACTACGACAACGAAACTGCGCAACGACAGTTACCTCTGGGTAGTAATGAAATACAGCCTGCTGCATATGCAACTTATAAGCATCAGTATCTAATATTGATGTAATTATTGCTGGTAACATGTAAATTTAGTGCTATTGCTTTAAATAAAAATTTCAAAGATTATAGCAGAATAATAATGAAGATATAGATTAATTATGTAATAAGATTGTTTTTAATCAGCTATAATATCAACCAGTATAAAATATAAATTGATTTCAAACCAAAAGGTCATAACAGAATGAATACAAAAACACCTGAATCGCAGCCTATTGCCAAAAACCGTCTTGATTATAAATCACCAGATTTTACCATTACCGACATTGATCTTGATTTTGATTTAGCACCCGAAATAACAACCGTCACAGCTCGTAGCCGTGTCGTTAAGAAAAATAATGAAGCGGGCAATTTAATTTTAGATGGTGAAGACCTTAAATTGATTTCTGTTAATATTGACGAACAACCATGGCATGATTATCAGCTCACAAAAACCGGTTTAATCATTCAGCGTGTTCCAGCAGAATTTACATTAACGATTGTTAACGAAATCAAACCAATTGATAATACAGCACTTGAAGGATTATATGTATCAGGTGAAGCGCTTTGTACTCAATGTGAAGCAGAAGGATTTCGTCATATCACTTATTATCTTGACAGGCCCGATGTGCTTGCACGCTTTTCAACACGCATTACCGCGAATAAACAACATTATCCTTATCTACTTTCGAACGGTAATCGCATAGCACAAGGCGAACTTGCTGATGGACGTCATTGGGTACAATGGCAAGATCCTTTTCCAAAACCGGCTTACTTATTTGCCTTAGTTGCTGGTGATTTTGATATTTTAAAAGATCAGTTTATCACGCAATCAAAACGCAAAGTTGATTTAGAAATTTACGTTGATAAAGGTAATTTAGATCGTTCGCACTGGGCTATGACAAGCTTAAAAAATGCCATGCGTTGGGACGAAACACGCTTTGGGCTTGAATACGACTTAGATATCTTTATGATTGTAGCGGTTGATTTTTTCAATATGGGAGCAATGGAAAATAAAGGTTTGAATATCTTTAACTCAAAATATGTGCTTGCCAAACCACAAACAGCAACAGATGATGACTATCTCGGTATTGAAGGTGTAATTGGTCATGAATATTTTCACAACTGGACAGGTAATAGAGTTACCTGCCGTGACTGGTTCCAACTCAGTTTAAAAGAAGGATTAACAGTATTTCGTGATCAGGAATTTAGCGCCGATATGGGAGCACGTGCAGTAAAACGTATTGAAGATGTCAAACTCTTGCGTACTGTTCAATTTGCCGAAGATGCTAGCCCAATGTCTCATCCTATTCGTCCAGAACAAGTCATTGAAATGAATAACTTTTATACAGTAACCGTATACGAAAAAGGGGCTGAAGTTATTCGTATGATGCACACCTTGTTAGGTGAAGATAAATTCCAAGCAGGGATGAAACTTTACTTTAAACGTCATGATGGTAGTGCTGCAACGTGCGATGATTTTGTTGCAGCCATGCAAGATGCCTCAGGTATCGATTTAACTCAGTTTAAATTATGGTATAGTCAATCAGGTACGCCTGAACTTGCCGTTACCGATAATTACAACGAAAAAAATCAACAATATACTTTAACGGTAGAACAATATACGCCAGCAACTCAAGATCAAGCACAAAAACAAGCCTTGCATATTCCACTTGATATCGAGTTATATCAACATAATGGTGAAATAATTCCACTGCAATACCAAGGCAAAACTATTCACCATGTTTTAAATTTAACACAAAACAAACAACAATTTATCTTTGATAATGTCACTCAAAAACCGATCATTTCATTATTACGTGATTTTTCAGCGCCTGTTAAGTTAACTTATGATTATCAAGATAATGATCTTATTTTCTTAATGCAACACGCGACTAACACATTTAGCCGTTACGATGCAGCTCAAATGTTATTAGCAAAATATGTTCGCCTAAATGTAAAAAATTATCAGGAAAATCAGAAATTAATGCTACCTGATTCAGTATTAGATGGTTTTAGAGCGGTATTGTTATCAGAAAATACTGATCCTTTCCTTATTGCGCAAATCTTGACCTTACCGTCTGAAAACGAGTTGGCGAATTTATTTACTTTGGTTGATCCAATCGCAATTTATCAAGTGCGTCTATTTTTATTAACTCATTTTGCAAACGAACTCTATGATGAATTATTAGCCGTTTATCACCACAATAAAACATCACAATATCAAATTGAACATAATGATATTGCTAAACGATCACTTAAAAACTGTTGTTTAACTTTATTAGCATATGCCGATGATAATTTGCGCGCTAATACACTAGTTAGTCAGCAATATCATCAAGCAAATAATATGACTGATTGTTTAGCGGCCTTAAATGTAGCGGTAAAAGCTGAACTGGATTGTCGAACTGACTTATTAGCTGACTTTGATAATAAATGGCATCAAGATGGACTTGTTATGGACAAATGGTTAGCATTGAACGCAACAAGCCCAGAAAAGAATGTTCTTGCTACCGTGAAAAAATTATTAACTCACCGCTCATTTACACTCAGTAACCCAAATCGGATTCGTGCATTAATTGGCGCCTTTGTCAATAATAACCCTGTGGCATTTCACGCTGAAGATGGTAGTGGTTATCAATTTTTAGTTGAGATTCTCACTGAGTTAAACCAAAAAAATCCGCAAGTTGCAGCAAGGCTTATCGATCCGCTTATTCGATTAAAACGTTATGACGAAAAACGTCAACAACAAATGCGAAAAGCACTTGAAGCATTACTAAAAATTGAAAATTTATCTAAAGATTTATTTGAAAAAATTAGTAAGGCATTAGCGGTATAAGTGGTAAAAATATATCCTGCAATATCATTGCAGGATATATTAATCAATTTAAAATTGAAATTTTATACTGAAACACATACCTACCTGAAACTTTTTGACAATTATTCTAATGAGTTTTACATAATGACAATAAAGGAAATCACCCCAGTCGAACTTGTACAAAAATTAAAGCAGCAAGAAAATCTATTTCTGCTTGATGTACGAGAATCCAATGAAGTAGCCATTTGTGTTATCAATAACGCAACGCATATTCCAATGAATATGATCCCGCTATATTTAGATAAAATCCCAGATGAGATCGATATAGTTATTTATTGTCATCATGGCAGGCGAAGCCTAAACGTTGCTTATTATTTAGCAGAAAACGGCTTTGATCCCAACTTCCTATATAACCTTACGGGCGGGATTGATGCTTGGGCTGTAATGATTGATAAACAAATGCCAAGATATTAAAGCCTCCTTTATCAAGCGAGCTTGATTTAGTTATCGTTTATTATTGATGCATAATTCTAATAACTATTTGATTATGCGTTTAATAGATTTCTTTATTCACAAATATCAAGTAAAATAAGCGAAATTATACTAATTTAGTAGTCTAGGAAGTCACTGTGGCGAGCGAATTACCGAAAAATCTGGTCGAAATTCATGACATGTCTTTTTATCGTGGAACGCGACCTATTTATAAAAATATGAGTTTGAATGTCCCTAAAGGTAAAGTGACAGCAATCATGGGGCCATCAGGAATTGGTAAAACTACACTACTAAGGCTCATTGGTGGTCAATTAAAACCTCAGTCAGGACAAATTGTATTTGATGGTGAAGACATCCCTTGCATGTCTCGATCTAGACTTTATGAAGTCCGCAAACGTATGAGTATGTTATTTCAATCAGGTGCATTATTTACTGATTTATCTGTATTTGATAATGTGGCTTATCCGTTACGTGAACACCTTAACTTACCTGAGCCTGTGTTGCATAATTTAGTTTTAATGAAGCTACAAGCTGTTGGATTGCGCGGTGCTGCACATATGATGCCAGCGGAATTATCTGGAGGAATGGCAAGGCGTGCGGCTTTGGCGCGTGCTATTGCACTTGATCCTGATTTAATTATGTTTGATGAACCTTTTGCTGGGCAAGATCCTATCTCAATGGGTGTTATAGTTAAACTTATCGCTGAAATTAACCAATCATTAGGATTAACCTGCATTGTTGTTAGCCACGATGTAAACGAAGTGCTCAGTATTGCTGATTACGCTTATATTGTTGCTGAACAACATATTATTGCCGGTGGCACATCACAACAATTACGTGATAATGACGATTTACGAGTTAAACAATTCCTTGATGGATTGGCAGATGGTCCTGTGCCTTTTCATTATCCTGCTGATGATTATAAATTAGACCTAAGCAGAGGTATAAAATAATGTTGAATTTATTAGCAAAATTAGGGCGATGTTTTATCAATATTATTTCGATGATTGGCCGTTCTGGCGTTATGCTTTTTGGTGCATTAATTGGTAAACCACAATTTAATAAACAATTTCCATTATTAGTCAAACAATTTTACTTTGTTGGCGTTCAATCACTAACGATTATTATGGTTTCAGGCCTTTTTATTGGCATGGTACTTGCCTTACAAGGCTACTTTATATTAACTACGTTTGGTGCCGAAGCAAGCCTTGGAATGATGGTCGCACTTGCCTTACTTCGTGAACTCGGCCCTGTTGTTGCAGGCTTGCTGTTTGCAGGCCGTGCGGGTTCAGCATTAACGGCTGAAATAGGTTTAATGAAAGCAACTGAACAGTTATCAAGCATGGAAATGATGGCGATTGATCCATTACGACGTATTATTGCTCCACGTTTTTGGGCTGGTTTTTTTAGTATGCCGTTTTTAACAGCAATTTTTGTCACAGTCGGCATTTTAGGTGGTGCACTTGTTGGTGTTGATTGGAAAGGGATTGATTCAGGCTTTTTTTGGTCATCCATTCAAAGCAGTGTTAATTGGTGGCATGATTTGGGCAATTGTTTTGTAAAAAGCTTTGTATTTGCTATCGCTAGCACTTGGATTGCACTTTTTAATGGTTATGATTGTGTACCAACATCAGAAGGAATTAGCCGAGCAACAACGAACACCGTTGTTTATTCATCATTAGTTATTTTGGGGTTAGATTTTATTTTAACCGCATTAATGTTTAGTCATTGAGGTCATTAAACATGAGTCGTAAAATTGAAATTACAGTAGGATTATTCATGGTGCTGGTCATTTGTTCAGTGCTATTTTTATGCTTTAGAGTCGCTGATCCAACATCATTTGCTAGCCATAATTCCTTTCGGGTTTATGCTGTATTTGATAACATTGGTGGGTTAAAAGCTCGATCGCCTATCAAGATCGGTGGTGTAGTGATTGGGCGAGTTAGTGATATTTCGTTAAGTTCACCAAATAACGATGAGTACAAGCCGTATGTAGCTATGGATATAGATACTCAGTATAACAAAATTCCAAGTTCAAGTTCTCTTGCAATTAAGACATCTGGAATACTTGGCGAACAGTATATTGATATCAATATAGGTGTTGATAGAGAAACGGAATTAAGTATTGACTCACTAGATGTTGATCCAGACATTTTGGCTAAGGCAGAAAAAAATAAAACTCCACCGTACTTAGTTGAAGGTTTTGTTGTGCACAACACAACGCCTGCAATTGTTTTAGAAGATCTTATTGGTAAATTTCTTTACAGCATAGGTGGTTCATCAGATAAAGACAAAGATGATAAAGATAAAAAACAAGATATAAATGAAAACTAAGGAGTTAACATGTTAAACAAATTTAAAACAACCCTTTTTTTAGCATTAGCTTTATTGTTTAGTGCTAATACATTCGCGGAAAATGATCCCTATAAAGAGATGCAAGTAGCCGCCGATAAAATTTTTACCACAATGAAGTCGCAATCATCGGTGATTAAATCAAATCCAAACAGACTTAAAGACATTGTTAGACAAGATTTATTACCTTATGTACAAGTCAAATACGCTGGTGCGTTAATTTTAGGAAACTACTACAAAAGTGCAAGCGAAGCGCAGCGAACAGCCTATTTTGATGCTTTTGAAAACTATTTAGTACAAACTTTTGCACAAGCGCTTTCAATGTATAATGGTCAGCAATATCAAGTTGAGGCAGCAAAAGATTTAACGGGGAAAAATCTTATTTCTATTCGTGTACTCTTAATCCAACCAAACCAAGGTCAACCTTTACGCATTGATTTTCAATGGCGTAAAAACACTGTAACTGGCGAATGGAAAGCCTATGATTTAGTTGCCGAAGGTGTAAGCATGATCAGCACTAAACAAAATGAATGGTCATCAATTTTACGTCAAGGTGGTATTGATGCATTGACGAAACAATTAACCGAGCTTTCAAATCGCAAAATTGATCCAAATACGAAACCAAAAGGCTAGTTTAAAATGTCGCGAATCACAACAGAAAAACAACAAGATGTATTGTGTTTATTTGGTGAGCTAGATGTTCACTCATTAAACGATCTGTGGTCTACACAAAATACCATATTAAATGGTATAAAACACATTGATGTAGGGCAACTTACTCGTGTTGATTCTTCAGGACTCGCGACTTTAGTTTATTTTTGCAATAAATATAACGTAGGGCTTAAAGGCATTAATCCTCAGTTACAAACATTATTAACGCTGTATGATCTACAACAGGTAATTAACAGCTAACACATTAGCTTTTATACAGAACGCCTAATCACCTGAAAGTTTTTTGACAAAAAATAATCCCCATAATTTATATTAGTGATGAGAATGAAGAATGGATAAACAAGAAATTATAGATAAATTAAAAAGTTCACTTGAGCTTGATGATGTACATGTGCTGACCGATGATGGTAGTCATTTTCAAGTTATTGCAGTAGGTGAATTATTTGCTGATTTAAATCGAGTAAAAAAACAACAAGCTATTTATGCCCCTTTGGCAGAATTTATTAATGATAACCGCATTCATGCACTTTCTATAAAAACCTATACTCCCACTGAGTGGCAACGTGAACGTAAGCTTATGGGATTATAAGTATTCCCTTGCATGAAATTCTCTTGAATTATTCACCTTTGCCATCATATTATGTTCTATTAATAGACAAAACCATTTGTATAAAGGTATCTCAACATGACTAATCCATTACTAACAGATGTACCATTACCGCTTTTTTCTCAAATTAAACCTGAACATGTCTTACCTGCCATACAAGAGGCGCTAAAAAATTGTCGAAATACTATTGAAACTGTACTTAAACAAAATAGTAAATATACTTGGGATAATTTGATCCAGCCCATTGATGAAGTAGACGAAAAATTTAGTCGAGCTTGGTCTCCTGTTAGCCATCTTAATTCAGTTAAAAATAGCTCAGAATTACGCGAAGCCTATGAAGCTTGTCTACCCTTACTTTCTGAGTACGGTACATGGGTTGGGCAACATAAGCCTTTATATCAGGCCTATAAACAACTCAAAGAAAGCGAACAATACGCAACGTTGAGCAAAGCACAGAAAAAAGTTATTGATAATGCATTACGTGATTTTGAATTATCCGGAATTGGTTTACCCGATGATAAACAAAAACGCTACGGTGAAATTGTCGCAAAATTATCAGAATTATCATCAAAATATAGTAATAATGTACTAGATGCGACTATGGGTTGGTCAAAACTAATTACTGATATCAAAGAGCTGTCTGGTATGCCTGAAAGTGCGCTTGCAGCAGCACAAGAACAAGCTAAAATTAAAGGCAAAGAGGGGTGGTTGCTGACATTGGATATACCAAGTTATCTTCCTGTGATGACTTATTGTGATAATCGTGATTTACGGTTTGAGCTTTACCAAGCTTATAACACGCGTGCATCCGACCAAGGACCAAATGCGGGTAAATGGGATAATACAGAGATCATTAAGCAAATTCTGGACCTACGTTACGAGCTAGCACAATTATTAGGTTTCAAGACTTATGCAGACAAATCACTGGCAACAAAAATGGCTAAATCCACAACGCAAGTCATCGAGTTTTTAAGCGATTTAGCAACTAAAGCCAAGCCACAAGGTGAAAAAGAACTAGCTGAACTAAAACGATATGCGTACGAATTTTTTGGTGCCAGTGATATTAAACCATGGGATATTGCTTATTATAGTGAAAAGCAAAAACAGTATTTATATACTATTAATGATGAAGAATTACGGCCTTATTTTCCGCAGCAACGAGTAATTAATGGTTTATTTGAAGTAGTACATCGTATTTTCGGTATTACAGCCAAAGAGCGAAAAGGCGTTGAAGTTTGGGATCCAGAAGTCAAATTTTATGATCTTTATGCTGCTAATGGTGAATTAAAAGGTAGCTTCTATCTTGATTTATATGCACGTGAACACAAGCGAGGTGGTGCTTGGATGGATGATTGTATTGGTCGCATGCGTTTTGCTGATGGTCATATACAAAAACCTGTTGCTTATTTAACTTGTAACTTCAATCGCCCAATTGGAGATAAACCAGCACTGTTTACTCATGACGAAGTCACCACATTATTCCATGAATTCGGTCACGGATTACACCATATGTTAACCGAAATTGATGTTTCATCAGTAGCTGGTATTAATGGCGTGCCGTGGGATGCTGTTGAGTTGCCAAGTCAATTTTTAGAAAACTGGTGTTGGCAACCCGAAGCGCTTACATTTATATCCGGTCATTATCAAACAGATGAACCATTACCCGCAGAAATGCTAGAAAAGATGCTAGAAGCTAAAAATTATCAAGCTGCGTTATTTATTTTACGGCAATTGGAATTCGGTCTTTTTGATTTTAAATTACATACACAAAAAGATCCCGATATTTTAAACACATTAGCTGAAGTCAGAAAACAAGTTGCTGTTGTTCCTACTGTTGAATGGGGACGCTTTCCTCATGCTTTTAGCCATATTTTTGCTGGGGGGTATGCGGCAGGTTATTACAGTTACTTATGGGCAGAAGTTTTATCTGCTGATGCATTTTCACGTTTTGAAGAAGAAGGTATCTTCAATGCGAAAACAGGTAATGCATTTCTTGACAATATATTGTCACAAGGCGGTAGCGATGAACCAATGATGCTATTTAAAAGCTTCCGAGGTCGCGAACCTCAACTTGATGCGCTACTTCGTCACTATGGTATCAAGTAGTTCTAACTTAGCTCAGTTAATACAATTAGCTGAGCAATGGTTATTAGCCCATGCCGATCTTCCGTTTACGTTGGTTAACCAAAATAATCGACTTGAGTTACAAAAAACAGACGAACCCAAATTAGGCTCTATCTGTGTTAATTTTGTTTCTGGCGCGATGGCTCATCGTCGCCAATTTGGCGGTGGTCGTGGCGAGGCAATCGCTAAAGCAGTAGGTGTAAAAGGTGAGTATTTACCCACAGTTATTGATGCAACTGCGGGACTTGGTCGTGATGCCTTTGTTTTAGCATCTATTGGTTGCCATGTCACTATGTTTGAGCGGCATCCTGTCGTTGCCGCATTATTAAGCGATGGTTTACAACGTGCCTACCAAGATCTCGACATAGGTCACTGGATTGAGCAACAATTACACTTAATTTATGATTCAAGCATTGAGGGATTGAGGGCTTACCCTGAAAAACCAGATGTTGTTTATCTTGATCCGATGTTTCCACATCGGCAAAAAAGTGCGCTTGTCAAAAAAGAGATGCGCATTTTTCAACAGCTAGTTGGTAGTGATAGTGATGCTGATAGTTTATTAACACCAGCAAGGCAATTAGCCCGGAAACGAGTTGTGGTAAAACGACCTGATTATGCGCCATTTTTAGCTAACCAAAAGCCAACAGCTGAAATTAAAACTAAAAATCACCGCTTTGATATCTATACACCTTTAAAGTAATAGGGAATATTTTTAAATTATGCGATTAGATAAATTTCTTGCTCATCATTTAGGCGCCAGTCGTACTATTGTAAACAAAGAGCTCAAAGCTAAAAAAGTGACTGTCGATGGTGAGATTATCAAATCAGGTGCGTATCAATTATCGCCAGATCAATTAGTTGAATATGATGGTTATCAAATTGAACAAGTGACCAGCCAACGCTATTTTATGCTCAATAAACCGCAAGGCTATGTTTGTTCGACTAATGATCCCGATCATCCAACAATTCTTTATTTTATTGATGAGCCGATGCCTGAAAAATTACATGCAGCAGGAAGGCTTGATCTTGATACTACTGGGCTTGTTTTGCTTACAGATGATGGCAAGTGGTCACACCGAATTACATCCCCTAAACATCATTGTGAAAAAATTTATGTAGTCACCGTTGAACAACCATTAAAAGTTGAGCTCATTGATATATTTAAAAAAGGCATTCAATTGAAAAGTGAAAAGTCACTCACTAAACCTGCAAAACTAACCATTATTGATGATTTTCATGCTGAATTAATCATTAGCGAAGGTCGCTATCATCAAGTAAAACGGATGTTTGCAGCGGTTAATAATCACGTAATTGCGTTGCATCGAAAACAAATCGGTAACGTGATCCTTGATATACCGGAGGGAGAATATCGACCATTGACTCAAGATGAAATTCATTCTTTTAGCTAATATCAATTGTCGCAATGATAAGTCGTTAAGATGAGGCATTCTATTTATATTTATAGATACTTTAAAGCTAGCCACACCGCAAAAATTAAGCTTGTCCTTAATTAAATTTTATATAAAAGCCGTAAAAAGGAACGATTTGTGCAAAACCAAAACACACAGGTAGAAATAAAAATATCTAAAAAAGCGCTGATTTTTATCCTTGGTTTACTCTCTATGCTTATGCCATTATCTATAGATATGTATTTACCAAGTATGCCAACTATTGCGCACAACTTTAATGTAGCCGATACAGCTGTACAACTAACTATTAGCTGCTATTTACTAGGCTTCTCCGTTGGGCAACTTTTATTTGGGCCGCTTACTGATAGTTATGGACGACGCAACGTTTTAATTTTTGGCCTAATTATCTTTATAGGCGCGGCATTAAGCTGTGCAATTGCTACCAATATTAATCAATTAATTACCGCTCGCTTTTTTCATGGTATTGCGGCTGCGGCAACCACAATAGTCATTAATGCGTTAATGAAAGATATTTATCGTGATCGTGATGAATTTTCTAAAATGATGTCCTTTGTCATGCTGATATCCAATGTTGCTCCATTACTGGCGCCGATTATCGGTGGATTTATTTTATATTGGTTTAATTGGCGAGCCAATTTTTACACTATCTGCTTAATTGCTCTCGCTTGCTTTGGTTTAGTTGTCACCAATATCCCTGAAACACTCGCAAAAGCCAAACGAGATCGGTTTAGCTTAGTTCGTATTTTAAGCAATTTTATTATGCTGTTTCGACACCGCCAAGCACTCACTTATATGATGATAGGCGCATTTTCAGGGGCGGGGTTATTCTCTTTTTTAAGCTTAGGTCCCTTTGTTTATATGAATTTACATGGCGTTGCATCCACTAATTTTGGTTATTACTTTGCACTCAATATTATTGTGATGATATTGATGAATACCGTAAATAGCCGTTTTGTTAAACGTGTTGGTTCGATTAAAATGATGCAGTTAGGGCTTTTTATCCAATTTACTATGGCAACAAGTCTTCTTGTTGTCAGTCTATTTAATCTAGGGTTTACCTGCCTAGTTATTTGTATTGCTGGTTATATTGGTTGTATGTCAACCATTGGAGGCAATAGCATGGCGATTATTTTAGATCTTCATCAGCATATTGCCGGTACAGCTTCTTCTTTAGCAGGTACAATTCGCTTTGCAGTGGCTGGCGCAATGGGTTTATCATTATCAATGTTAGCATCAACGCATTCGACTGTAAGAGAAACGGTAAATAACTCGACCGAATGGTTAATGGTTGGCTCTATGGTGTTATGTAATTTTCTTGCTGTTAGCTTATTTTTGTGTGCCAAAAACCAAAAAAGGAAAAATCATGATTTACCAATTAGGTGATTTACATCCGCAAATTCATCAACATTGTTTTATTGCAAAATCAGCTGAAATAATTGGTAATGTAACTTTAGAGCAAGGTGTTTCGATCTGGTTTAATACTGTTTTACGTGGCGATATCGCGCCTATTCATATTGGTCAAAATAGTAATGTGCAAGATAATTGCACTGTACATGTTGAAACAGGTACCCCTTGTATTGTTGGTGAAAATGTAACAATTGGTCACAATGTTATTCTTCATAGCTGTATTATTGAAGATAATGTATTAATTGGTATGGGAAGTACTATTTTAAATGATGCGAAAATAGCTAAAAATTGCATAGTGGGCGCTAACTCATTAGTCACACGCACGCTTCCTTATAGTGAAGGTTGTTTAATTATCGGTTCGCCAGCAAAAATTATTCGTAAACTGACTGAAAACGAAATTGAAGGCAATATAAACAATGCAAAAAGTTACGTGCAAAATAGCAAACGATTTAGTGAAAATCTATTTCCTATAAATCGATAGTAACTACAATAAATGATGTTTTATATTTCATTCGCTCTGTGACATAGCGCAATTTATGGTAAAATGCCAGCAATTTTAATAGCGATAGTTTTTTAGGTACTTGTTTGAAAAAGCCCAAAATGACAAGAAAGCAGATTATTACTCAATTCATTTTGCTTGCAATACTAGGTTTATCTGTTTGTTTATTTTTATCTCTGTTTACTTACGATCCCGCTGACCCTGGCTGGTCTCGTACTGCTTGGCACTATCCTATTAGTAATTTTGGCGGTTATCTTGGCGCATATGCCAGCGACATTTTTTTCCAATTTTTAGGGTTTATCGCTTATAGCATCCCTTTTATTACTATTTTTATTTGTTTACAACTCATAGTTCATTTTTATAAACATGCCAATGATCCCATTAATTATTTTAGTCTTTCATTTAGAATTATTGGTGTTTTGGCATTTATCTTCAGTTCGACGGGTTTTTTTGCTTTAAATATTCGTGATGCAGAACAATTTGAAGCAGGTGGTTATCTTGGGGCAATAGTCATTGAAAGCCTTCTACCCATTATAAATAACTTAACTTTATCATTAACTCTTCTTGGAACTTGCTTAGCCTGTATAACATTATTAACTGGATTTTCGTGGTTGAATCTAATGGAAAAATTAGGTGCTTTTGTCATGATTTTACTGTTACCTATTAGATGGTTAATTAAGGCTTGTACAACAAATAACATTGAACAGACTGCGTTAAAACAAGAAAAAAATATTATACGATCTGATGATGTAACAAAAGAACCTCAATTTACAATACCTTGTGATAACAAAGGTGATAACACCGAAATTATTTCACCAAGTTATTCTGTTAATAATGAAATACCTCAAGAGCAGGCATCAAATACTCTTATTTCAGCTGATGAAAATGAAAAGATTTTAATCAAAACGACCGAAGAATTAATTAAAACCAAAGATTCTTTGCAATTATCACAGGTAACAACACCCCAAGCCGTTGATAATCCACCTAGGAAAGAACTCGACCCAGAGGAAATTTTGTCTCGTCTTGAATCAATTATTCAAAACATAAATGGGGATAAAGCAACACCAGATCAAGAACAGGCTTTATCTTCTTCAATGGCGCAAATAAAGCAGGTGATCCAAACGCAAAAATCTGAAGAAAAACCATCATTTGAACAATCAGATAAATACACAATATCAGATGCACCAAGTAAACCTTTATTTACTTCGGTAGACAATAAACATGAAATTAAATTCAATAATGAAAAGGATTCATTTGAACCCGCTCTAGATATTTCAATAATGAAAACCATTGAAACTGAGCAGCCATTGGTGCAAGAGCCTGAGGCTATTATAAACACAGCTACCATACAAGAGATAGCAGATGCAAAAACTGAAACGCAAACAGGCGTAAAATTAGAAGTAGAACAACTTGAATATGTTGATACTGAAGCATTAAAAAAAGCTAATCCAATCATTGATGATATTTATCCTGAAGAGATAACTCAAGATAATCAAAATTATCATTCCTCAGAAAATGATGAGGCTAGTTTAATTCATCCATTATTGAGACGTAATGATAAACCATTGCCAAAACCAACTACGCCACTACCTTCGCTAAACTTATTAACAGCGCCTCCAACGGCAAGAATTGAGGTGGATCATGTGGCCTTAAACGCTATGTCAGAATTAATTGAAAAAAGTTTGTCTGATTACCGAGTAAAAGCCAAAGTTGTTGATTATATGCCCGGGCCAGTGATTACTCGTTTCGAAATTGAGCTTGCACCAGGTATTAAAGCTGCTAGGATTTCAACACTAGATCGTGACTTAGCACGATCATTATCCATGCCATCGGTTCGTGTAGTTGAAGTTATTCCGGGCAAACCGTATGTTGGCATTGAATTACCCAATAAGAATCGTCAAACAGTTTATTTTAGGGAAGTATTAGACAGTCCTCAATTCAAAGATGCTCAATCACCATTAACAATCGTATTAGGTAAAGATATCTCTGGGCAATCAGTGGTTGCTGATTTAGCTAAGATGCCGCACTTATTAGTTGCCGGTACTACTGGTTCGGGTAAATCAGTTGGTGTTAATGCAATGATTTTAAGTATTTTATATAAATCGCAACCTGAAGATGTGCGGTTTATTATGATCGATCCCAAAATGCTTGAGCTCTCTATTTATGAAGGAATACCACACTTATTAACTCAAGTCGTTACTGACATGAAAGACGCTACCAATGCACTTAATTGGTGTGTGAATGAAATGGAACGTCGTTATCGTCTAATGTCAGCGTTAGGAGTGCGAAATATTGCTGGTTACAATGAAAAAATTAAACAAGCTGATGAAATGGGTAGACCAATTCCTGATCCTCTCTGGAAGCCAACCGATAGTATGGATCTTAATATGCCAACACTCGATAAATTACCCTATATTGTCGTGATGGTTGATGAGTTTGCCGACCTTATCATGGCAGTGGGTAAAAAGGTAGAAGAGTTAATCGCAAGGCTTGCACAAAAGGCCAGAGCGGCGGGTATCCATCTTGTCTTAGCGACACAACGCCCGTCGGTTGATGTGATTACTGGTTTAATTAAAGCTAATATCCCTACACGTATTGCATTTACGGTATCAAGCAAGATCGACTCTCGAACGATCTTAGATCAAATGGGTGCGGAATCACTGCTTGGTATGGGGGATATGCTTTATTTAGCACCTAATAGCTCAATTCCAATACGAGTACATGGAGCCTTCGTCCGTGATGAAGAAGTTCATGCTGTAGTTCAAGACTGGAAGGCACGAGGTGCACCAAAATATATTGAAAATGTAACCGTTTCAAGTGGTGATAACGATGGCAATAATTCAGAGAGTATCGATGAAGAACTTGACCCTATTTTTGACCAAGTGGTCGAATTTGTTATAGAAACTCGTCGAGCCTCTATATCTAGCGTGCAAAGAAAATTCAGAATTGGTTATAATCGAGCAGCAAGAATTGTTGAGCAAATGGAGATTGAAGGCATTATTAGTGCTCCAGCGCATAACGGTAATCGAGAAGTATTAGCAGTTAAAACCAGTGAATATTGATCTTTATTTAAGATGCTAATTTATTTTTATCAATGAATTAGCGCTTTCACAAAAAATAATATAACGTTATTGCTAGATTGTAACTAAATAAATTGAGGATAATAACTATCGTGTGAATAAATAGTAAAAAATACTTAACTATCATATTGATAATATTAATTATTATTATCAAAAATTCTTATCATACTTCAAAAACACTTTAATAGGTACCGATCAATAATGAGTGATTATTCACAGCAAATCGCATTATTAGAATTAAAACTTAATAATGATCCTAATCGATGTTTACCTGCACAATTAGCAACCAAAGCATTAATAAAAGAAATTTGCTTATCACCTAAACCTGGATTAGTTGATATGAATAATAGCGGTGCACATCGTGATATGGATTTTCAAACCTTTGTCCAAAGTATTAAAGCTATTTGTATTTGGTTTGAGCGTTTTTATAAGTACGGTAAAAATTCCGCCAACTATGATAATCAACATTTTTTAGCAGGCATTAGACCAATTGGCATTGAGTGTGAACAAGCCATGTTTCGAGCAACCAATCAAATCAATACGCATAAGGGCGGTATATTTGCCTTTGGTCTATTAATGGGGGCTATTGGCAAATTAGAACAACTAGGATTACCAGTCAACACGCAAAGTATTTGCGATGAGGTCTCAGCAATTTGCCAAGGTATTGTCCAAAATGAGCTAAAGCAAAATATACAAGCAAATACTGTAGGCGAAAGGTTATTTAAACGCCACAATCTGACTGGTGCAAGAGGAGAAGCTGAATCAGGCTATGCAATAGTTAGAAATATCTCTCTTCCGATTTTTCAAAAAATGCAAAACAGTGGCTATGATGAAGAAACTTGCTTGCTACAAGCCATGTTGTACTTGCTTGCTTTTAATCAAGATACTAATGTCGTTTCAAGAGGAGGATTAGACGGATTGTATTTTGTTCAGCAAGAGGCGAAAAATCTTATTGATCAAGGTGGTATTATTCATTCTGACGGTCGAAAAAAATTATATCAACTTGATACCGAATTCATTAAACGTAATTTAAGTCCTGGCGGTTCGGCGGATTTAATTGCTATTACTTGGTTTTTGTCTGAGTATAACAAATAAGATAAACCAATAAGAAATAACCTTTATTTATGGGTATTAAAATAAAGGTATTTAATATTGTGCACAACTATTGAAGCAAACAGCTATTTAAGCAAATTTGGGGCTTTGATATCAGCCCCAATTTACCTTATAAAATATTGTGCAATTATTGGTTAATTACATAGCTCACCTTATGTGCTTCGGTTGGTAGCGGAACCTCCCATTTATTTAATAACCGCTGAATGGTTTTATTGGGCAAAGTCGTGTCACGTGCGGCATTACGGCGATACAACTCTTTTTCTGGTTGTTCAATATATACAATTTTCACGTTGGCATGATAAGCGTAGAGTAAATCGAGCGCTTTTTGTCGCATTTCTTGCGATAAATGGGTCGCATTCCAAATAAAAGGTTGTTTTACTCTTAACCACTGTTTTACCTTGGCTAAGACAAACTGTATAACCTGCCCTTCGTTTTCGCCATGCTTCAATTTTAGTTCAGATCTGGCATCATCATAAGACGCAACAGGCCATGTTGGATAATGTTTGCTTACCCAACTATTTTTACCTGAAGCGGGTAAACCAGCTAGCATAATTACTTCCGATCCTTCTTGGGGATATAACGCATAATCAGGTAAGACATTACTGCCCCGAAAATATTGAACCCGAGTATAATCATCCACAAATTGGCGAGGGTGATATAAACACCCTTCTTCAAGTACCAACTGTTTAAATAGCTCAACTTCATCAAGTGCTCTTTTTTTATCGGCACAAATGCGGCCTTCCATATCCGCTTTAGCTTGTAGGCATAACATCCAAATTGGTAGCTGCCACGATAAATGATGAATTAAATATTCAGGTGTTCTATTTTTTCGCTCTTCACTTAAAGCAAAAAAAGGGACTTGATGCACACTAATGATTCGGCAAATTTGCTCTCTTAAATCAAACGGTACGCCCATTCGCCATAATAATATGCGACTATAAATCTCGCCTTTTTTTGAGTGCCGAGGTTGGGTTATTTTACCTGTGATTTTATCAATCACCGTCGTTTCAGGCTTAGCTATATCATGCAATAAAGCCGTCATAAACAACACAAATTGTTCATCTTCTGTTGCATTAGCAAATTCACTCTGCCCCAATAACGCTCTGATAACCATTTGAGTGTGAATCCATACATTCCCTTCACCATGGTACATAACATCTTGAGGTGTAGTTAACAAACGGTTCAATTCAGGAATACAATTTAACCATGGGCTAAAATCACCCGTTGCTATGGTGTGTGTTATTTGCTGTTTTAATGCTGGATAATTCATACCTTTCCTCCATTTATCAATCTGCTATTCCAATTCACGGTTAATTGTGGTGTATAAAGCTCAACACCGTTGGCTAGTTGATTAGGAATAAACGGTTGTTCAGAGTGGTGTTGCCCTGCATCTAAAATCGCTTGCACAAAATCGTGTCTAACCCATTTGAGGCGATCAACTGTTTGTTCTTCCGATTCGATTTTTAGATATAATCCTTCCATAAAATCAGAATTATCACATTGCTGCCATGCTTTGGTTAAATCAAGTTTTTCGCGAGTTACAATTTTTTCAAAACAAGTTCGCCAATTAGCTGTTTTAGCCATAGATTCCTTAACCAAATTCAATAATTCACTTAATTTAGCTGGTGCCGATCCTGCAAATAAAACTGGCACCGATAAAACAGGACCATCTGCTAGTAATTGATGCCGTTTTATAGTAGATAAAAAACAGTTTTGTTGCCTATCCCAAATATCAAACTCGCAAAAATAATGAGGCAATGCGTCATAAAAAATTGCATGTTTTTTATGTAGCCATTCACCATAAAGAATATAGCGATCTTCTAATCGTTTTAATAGCCAATATTCATGCACGCAAGCCCAGCGCCTTAACAGATTAAATTGGCGTTCTCGTGACCCCCCCATTAAATAATGCCCTCTAGATTGAAGTAATAGTTCTCCGCTGGCTGAAAAGCTAATAGCACAATTAGCGCCGTCTAACTTTTCTTCAACAACGATATGTTGACCAACTAATTGATTATAAGGGCGTTGTCCATGTTCACTATCACCAAATTGTAAGCGAGAGCCTTCTAGGTGTGGTGTTCGTGGGTATTTAATTAATTCTAAATTTTGAATATAAGATTCCATTGTCATCACGTTTTCTCCAAAAAGTAAGGGAAAACCGACAAGGCAAAAAATCTATAGATTGAATTGTAATAAAAGCGCTTAGGTAATACCTAGCAAAAGACAATATAATAGAGAATACCGTGTCGGCATTAAGATAAAGTGTTAACTACAGGCATTTTGCCATCTCGCTATAATAAAAATTCAGGTTAAAAAACGGCATTATTATCAAAAGTTGTTTATGCTTTGTCAAGTTTAATTATAATAAATAATCATTTATGGAAATAACTAATTATAAGTTATTTGTTTTTTTTAATACAAATAAAATCAAAATTATATCTAACTGTTTTTGCAACAGCCCTTTATCAGCTCTGGGCTAATTCTAATGCCAGATTAATGACTATCTTCACCTTTAGATGTTATGAAAAATTGGAATGTTTTTCTATAAAACAGTTAGACATTTAATTAATTTTATTGAATTTTTTATGATTTTTAATAAAATTAGATACTTATAGTTCGTTTTTTTGGGATTTTATATTTAAGTAAAGTCTATATGGATACGGTTAAGCTCGAACGTTTTAACCTTTGGGAAAATAAATAATACTAGTATCAACATCCGAAACCTTACCAAACAAAATACCTTTAAAATTTACCCTTTTAATGCCAACCATGCCTGTGCGTCGTCGAACGGGAGCGTTTTTTTGACTTTCAGTCATTAAAGCGCAAGGTCGCAGTCATACCTGTTCAGCGCCCAACTGAGCAGGGGCTGGGTTCTTTGTTAGATTGCCTCTATTTGCACCAGAAGCGCCCCCGTGCCCTAAGGATTAAGAACTAAAAAAACTAAGGTGCGGTGCAAACAGCATAATAGCCGAAGGTGGCTCCTATGTTATTGCTATTGACGTAGCCAGTGTCCGAGTAGATATAGAACTGACGGTTAGATATGGCATTACTCATCCAGTAACCATAGTGGGAGTGGGTACTGTAGGCGAAGTCCGCATCAGCATAATGCGACATGTAGCCCCACTCTGTGAAAAATCCAGCTCCAATTCGACGCTGGTAATTATTATCAGCTGAAGACGGCGTGGCGCCAGAAATAGGAACACTAGCTGTTCTGACTGCATTGGTTAAATCTCTTATCTGCGAAAGACGATACCCCAAACGACTACACCATGTTGTTTGAGCTGGGGCTGTATCGTATTTACCTCCTCGGTTAACAAACCACTGCTTTAACACAAATCCATACCTCACCACTACATTATTACTACGATCCTTTCCCACTAACTCAAAGGTCTTCGGTAACCTTGGCTTAGCTATTCGATTAGGATTAGGATTGCTCCATTGATTTCTTGCCTCTGGGCCTGTTAGTTTAACTCGAGCTACGGCTTTTCCCTTATCCAAATTAGGAATCCATCTATCATTAGGTACAACATTTGTCACTGTTGCAGTAATTCCCTCATGCGTGACTGGTTCCCATTTCAATTCATTTATATCTACTCCACTTATGAGTAAATCAAAATATAAATTATGCGCACCTGTAGTTGGGAAATTTAAATCGTAAGATGATGAACTTGTAGATTGAGTTAGAAAACCCTTAATAGGACTCCATATGCTAGATGGGCCAGCGAATATAGGATTGTCGTTAGAATCGATGCCAGTCGTACCACCATATAGCAAATTCGGCCTGACCGAACAAATAACTGGTTGTGACGGCGGAGTGATATAATACACCGCGGTACCTTCACTGAAAGTACTACTTTTTGGCACGCCATACTGCGTTGCTAAACTACCTACAGTACTACTTAATGTTATCTTATAAGGTGCCTTACAAATATCTAATGCATCACGACGACTAATGGTATTACTATTTTTATCCGCAAATGATACCGATATATGCCCCATTGCCGTTACCTGATTATCACCATCATCATCGCCCCATTTACCTTGTGCCACCAAATCATTTAAGCTCACTGAATCAGCTGGTTGGGCTATCATATCGATATTAGCCAAAGTATCCCCTATGTTAGGTAACTCAATTGGCACTGTCGGTGATGAAGGATTATTTTGCGGTGTGAATGTTCGTCCATCTGATAATTTAATAGTTAATAAGTCATCTGTTTTAGTCACTTTAGTAACACCGCCATCAAAAGTTAAATAAGGCGCAGTACCGTGAATGCGATCAGAAGTAGTAGCCGATAAGGCCTGCGATTCTAAGGAGTACGGCAATAACAATAATAGCGCTAATGCCAATGGAATTTTTGAAAATAATTTTATGGATAATTTCGAAGATATAAATGAGTTCCGTGCGAAAACTCGTCGAATAGGGTTATTAGATAAATTTAAGACGTAGACTTGCCTTGTGCCTTGTGCCTTGTGCCTTGTGCCTTGTGCCTTGTGCCTTGTGCCTTGTGCCTTGTGCCTTGTGCCTTGTGCCTTGTGCCTTGTGCCTTGTGCCTTGTGCCTTGTGCCTTGTGCCTTGTGCCAAAAATGATACTGCATTACGTTCCTCGCGTCAAGTAATATTTTGTTTATTTAGATTTTTTATAATTATTCGCTTATTTTCCTATAGCATTAGCAGTATAGCCATTAAAAAAATAGTTGGCTAGCTTTTTGGCGGGCTTTTTTGTAAAGAAATGTAAAGATGAAAACGATTCAGTTTTAGAGATAGGTGAATTTTTTAATTAAAATATGGTGTTATGTTTCGGTCATTTTGAGATTTGGTGGAATTATTAATATCTACGCCTACATTTCAGCCCATCCTATTTAGTGTAATAACTTTGCTTAGTTATCATCACATTTTAACACTATGATAAGGCAAGTATATTATCCTTACGATGTTGTGTGGTTTTCTCTCTAAAAACACTCGGCTATACCATTGATTTTATTTAAGTTTTAATAAAACAATTCGATTGTAGCAAACCGAAATGTTGTTTAGTTGTAGTAGTTACGGATGTTTTAGCGTTTGATGGAATGATTAATATCGGTGATAACATCTGCTCCAAACATCCTTGTTTGGCGTACTACCTTGCTTAGCTGTCGCATATTCTAACGCCAAAATAAGGTAGATATATTGGCATTTGGGTGCTATAAAAGCTGTTTTTTCCTGTGTTACTAGTGCCAACAACTAAACAAAAGCTCAAATAGGTATATTTTCAAAGTTATATTTTATCTGAGACAGATAAAAAGCTATTTTCCTAAACGTTTATATAGCCTTTCTGGGCGACCAATTTTGCCGTGATTAAGCTCGACCGTTAATAATTTTATTTGAACACAATACTCTAAGTATCGTCTGGCAGTTGTTTTACTAATATTGGCTTTTTCAACTATTTCATCAACGGTTAGTACGTTATCGGTCTGCATAAAAATGTCTTTCACTTTCTGTAAAGTGATTTCTTCAATACCTTTTGAGTGTCGATTCATGTTCACAAAGTCTTTTGTTTGTAAATTGAAAAGCTCATCAATTTTTCGTTGGTTGACATGTTTTTGTAGGCTTTGTCGATACAAAAAGAGTTCAAAACGTTCAAGTGAATGTTTTAAACGTTGGTAAGAAACTGGCTTAATCAAATAATCAAAAGCACCGTAACGAATGGCTTTACTACACGTTTCCATATCACTTGCTGCTGTAATAAAAATTACATAACAATCTAAATGATTATTAATAATATATTCAAATAATTCAATTCCTTTGCCATCAGGCAAATAATTATCCAGTAAAATCAATGTTGGTTTGAGTCTTTCAACCATGATTTTAGCTTCTTCTAGATTGGAAGCAATACCTATGACTTTAACTCTTGTATCTTTTTGAATAAATTCTGCATTTAACTCAGCTAGTATTGGCTCATCTTCGATAATAAGCACTTTAATGACATCTTCTTGAAACTCGTTCATATAATTACCTTTTATTATTTAGGGATAAATACAGAAAAAATGGTTCCATAGGGAATATTATCTTCAAACGTAATATAACCATTGGCTTTTTTTATGTAAGTTGAAACAAGGTGTAAACCAATACCATGTTCTTTACCCTCTTGTGATGTGACACCGGGTTCAAAAATTGAATTACGAATACTTTTATCAACACCACAACCTTGATCAGTCACTTCTAATACAATTTCGTCTGTTGCATCACTAAGATATAAATAAATTGTTTTATCTCCAAGATCATTTTTCAAACTCGCATTAAAAGCATTATCAAGCAAGTTACCTAAAATTGACATAAATTCTGTTTCAGCCATAAGTAAGGGTAATTCACTTAATTGGCATGCAGGATCAAATATTAAATTTAAGCCTAGCTCATGCGCTTTTGAATATTTACCGATTAATAAACCACATACAGCTGGAACCTTAAAATGCTCCGTAATAAAATCTAGATTGCTTTGATTATCTGCAGAATGTAATGCAATAAAAGATTGAGCTTCTTCATACCGTTTCATATAAATTAAACCAGATAATGTTGCCAACCAATTAAGATGCTCATGCCTTAATGCACGTAAATTATCAACATACTGCTTCACTTGTGTTAATTGCATACTTAATATATTAATATCGTCAAAGTTACGGAAAGTAATAACCCAACCTTGAATTTTATCATCGATCACCACGCGAACTTTGTTCGCAATCACGATAATATTATTGAAATAACAAATATGATCGTGTATGTCTTCTGTTTGACTTTCATTTCTAAAAATAAAATCGGTTGATTGAATAAACTCGCTTAAATTATGTTTATGTAGCTCATCATCACTGATTTTAATATCCAACATAGTGCGAGCTGATTGATTAATATTGATAATGTTATAACTCAGATCGATTGCAATAACACCTTCAAAAATAGATTCCATAATCGATTTTTGGCTTTTTACCAGTAATGCAATTGCTTTAGGCTCTAAATTAAACATCTGTTTTTTTATTGCTTTTGAAAAAAAATAAGAAAAAATAAATAACGCTAAAAACAATAACGAACAACAAATAATAAATGGTATAACTTGTTGTATATGCAATGCATTAATATCATCAATCATATAACCGACTGAAACAATACCTATAATTTTACCGTTATCAACGATCGGCGCTTTACCTCTTAATGCTAAGCCAAGAGAACCCTCACTAATTGTAATGCTACTATTACCACTAAGAACCTCCTTATTATCGCCACCAATCATAGGCGAGTGTAAAGGGCTATTAGCCGTATGGAATAGACGATTAGCCTTTGCATCACCAATAACAATATAGCTAGCATCACTTTGTTCAAATATATCTATGATAAGATCAGCTATTTTTGAAGTATCTTTATCTTTGACATATTGAATTAAACTTGGTAAAACAGATAGCTCTTTTGCTTGGATTTGAGCTTTTTCGCCCAGGCTACGATATAAATTAGTTTCTATCGTATTCCAAATATAGCTCTGTAATAACGCAAGCACAATCAACGAAAAAAACAGCAGCGATAAAAAAAGTTTTTTTGTAAACGATAACTGAATTTGTTTTCGCATTTTACATTTGCTTCTCAAATTAAATTAAAACAATTCTAACATAGCATTAAAAAACATATAGCCGTTAAAACCATAAAAACCACAGTTAATTTATGATTTATATCACAAAAAAATTATTAATTTTTTGTAAAGATACGCCCATTAAATTTGAATAAGTAAAATCATTTTGGAGAAAAAAATAAATGGCGGATTTTAAGTCACTTGAAAATAAACGTAATCAAAAAGAATCAACGAGTAAGTCCTTTGAAGAAAGGCTAACAGGTTGGCCATATAATTGGTGGCGCCTAATGGACAACTATAAAATTGGTGTCATTCCATTACCATTATTTATTATTGCCGGCATCCTTATCTTTAGTGAAGTATTAGTAACTGGTAAATTGCCTAGCGAAATTGTTGTCATGGTAGTGACTTGTGCTTTTTTTGGTTTTTTATGTGGTGAAATCGGTAAACGCTTACCAATCGTTGGGAAAATGGGTGCAGCAGCAATTTGTGCAACCTTTATTCCATCAGCGTTAGTTTATTATGGCATTCTTCCTAAGCCAGTTGTTGAAGCTACAACAAAATTCTATAAAGATACCCATATTCTGTATTTATATATTTGTTGTATCATTGTGGGCAGTATTATGAATATGGATAAGAAAACCCTTATTCAAGGCTTCTTAAAAATCTTCGGCCCAATGGTCTGTGGTGAAATTGTTGGTATGCTTGTTGGTGTTGGTGTTGGTTATTTACTTGGTTTAACGCCATTTGAAACATTTTTCTTCTTAGTATTACCTATTATGGCTGGCGGTGTTGGTGAGGGAGCGATCCCACTTTCAATTGGGTATGCATCAATTTTAGGTATGGAGCAAGGCGAAGCACTTGGGCGCGTATTACCAATTGTTATGTTAGGTGGTTTAACGGGTATTATCTGTGGCGGTATTTTAAATCGCATCGGTAAAGCTTATCCACACTTAACAGGTAACGGTCGATTATTGCCAGCATCTGCAGATGATGAAGTTATGGATAAAAAAGCTACTAAAACTGAATCTATTATTGATGTAACAACCTTTGCTTCAGGTGTATTGTTAGCCGCTATCCTTTATATGGTTGGTATGATTGGGCATAAAGTAACGGGCATTCCTGCACCAGTAGGAATGTTATTTGCTGCAGTTTTTGTTAAACTAATTTCTGGTGTTTCGCCTAAAGTATTAAGTGGTTCACAAGTTGTTTACAAATTTTTCCAAACCTCAGTTACCTATCCAATTTTATTTGCGGTAGGTGTGGCAATTACACCATGGGATAAAATTGTTGCAGCTTTCACTATTACAAACTTAATTGTTATTGTTTGTACTGTTGTTAGCCTAGTTACCACTGGTTTCTTTGTTGCTAAAAAACTTGGTATGTATCCTGTTGATGCTGCTGTTATTTCTTGTTGTCAAAGTGGTCAAGGTGGAACGGGTGACGTGGCAATCTTAACTGCTGCAGAACGTATGGAACTTATGCCGTTTGCACAAATTGCAACTCGTATTGGTGGTGCAATTAATGTATCAGTATCATTACTTATTCTCGGCAATTTCTTAGTATAGATTTTACATATTAAAAAACAACCTTGGTTTATACTAAGGTTGTTCATTTTTATTTAATATTTACAATTAACAAAATAGCTTTTAAGGAGTTTTCATGAAGCTTGTCAGTTATCTTGTCTCTGGTAGAGCAAGTTTTGGTCTTCTTACTCACAACGGTATTGTTGATTTAAAGCAAAAATTAGGTGATAAATATGCCGATTTAAAATCACTACTTGCCGATAAAGAAGGACTATCTATTGCCAAAACCTACCTTAATGCCCCAAGTGACATTGATGAACAAGACATTACTTATTTACCCGTTATTCCAAATCCAAATAAAATCTTGTGTGTTGGTATGAACTATGCCGAAAAACGAGCAGAATTTAATGAAACCAGTTCAGCACCAACGCTTTTTGTTCGTTTCCCTGATTCTCAAACAGGTCATAAAACCAACATTATTAAACCAGCTATTACTAATGAGTTGGATTATGAAGGAGAATTAGCTATTATTATAGGTAAAGCGGGTTTTCGCATTAAGCAAGAAGATGCGTTATCATATGTAGCTGGCTATAGCTGTTATATGGATGGTTCTATTCGCGATTGGCAATATACTTGGTTTACCGCAGGTAAAAACTGGCCTAGCACTGGTGCTTTCGGTCCATGTATTACAACAAGCGATGAAATTCCTGATCCAAAAGTATTATCTTTAACTACTTATTTAAATGGCGAGCAAATGCAACATGATTCAGTTAGAAATCTTGTGCATACTGTGCCTGAATTAATTTCTTATATTAGTGCTTTTACCCATTTATCTCCGGGTGATGTTATTCTTACTGGATCACCTGGTGGAGTTGGTAAAAAACGTAATCCTCCAGTATTTATGAAAGATGGCGATACAATTGAAGTCGAAATTACAGGAATTGGTCGACTAACTAATTATGTAGTAGCTGAATAGAGGTAAATTTATGTACGATTTAGTTGATTATGCCGTTGTTGATATTTCTAAAGCGGAACAAGATTATCAAGAAATTAAACAGTTGTTATCTTGCTCTGATCTTGATCTGGATTCACAAGTTACTGTTTTTATGGTAGCTAAAATCAATGAACAAATTATTGCTTGTGCAGGTATTGATCGCAATATTATTAAATGTGTTGCTATTGATCCTAATTATCGTGGCAATCAACTAAATCTAACCTTGATGGATCATGCAATAAAATATGCCAATGAAAACGGCTATTTCCATCTTTTTTTGTATACAAAACCTGAAAATATAGATTTCTTTAAAGGATGTGGGTTTTATCCTATTGTTGAAATAACAGATCTTGTTGTCCTAATGGAAAACAATCCAGTTGGAATAAGACAATATTGTAAACAGCTAAGCACGCAACAAAAAGAAGGGAGCAAAATCGGTAGCATTGTTATGAATGCTAATCCTTTCACTAAAGGCCATCAATATCTTATTCAATATGCTGCAAGTCAATGTGATTGGTTGCATGTTTTTGTCGTCAATGAAAATGCATCGCTATTTTCATTTGATACACGTTTGAAGTTAGTTAAAGATGGTACTAAACAGATAAAAAATGTTACGGTGCATGCAAGTTCTCCTTATATTATCTCAAGAGCAACATTTCCAACTTATTTTCTAAAAGATAAGACAAAAATCGATCAGGCCTATATGGGTATCGATCTGCTTATATTTCGAAATTATATTGCTCCAGCACTTAATATTAACTATCGATTTGTTGGAACTGAACCCTATGACGAAGTAACTAAGGCTTATAATGAAGCAATGGCTTATTGGCTTGAAGATAAAGCAGTTAGTAACCACTCAGCAATTACTTTTGTTGAAGTTCAACGAATAGCCGAAGGTGACACTATTGTATCAGCTTCATTAGTAAGAAAATTATTGGCATCAGTGCAATATGAAGAGGTAAAAAAACTAGTTCCATCTACTACTTGGGATTACCTTTCAGCTAATTTGGATAAATTTAAAATTTAATACGTTTTAAAAGGTAAAAAAATGAAAATACAAAAAGAAGCCATGGCAGGGACTCTTGAATCAAGTGATTTGTTAGTCAAAGTCATGCCAAACGCGGGAATTGAAATTGTTATTAATAGTGATGTTAATAAACAATTTGGCGATCAAATCCGCGCGGTTGTTGAACAAACTTTAAATGAGCTTAATGTCACTGATGGTTTAATCATTATCGATGATAAAGGTGCACTGGATTGTGCTATTAAAGCAAGAATTCAATGTGCGGTATTACGTGGCGCAGAAGAAGAAAACTTAGATTGGAGTAAATTACTATGAAAAAATTACGTCGAAGTATGCTATTTCTTCCAGGTGCAAACGCTGCCATGTTGTCGACTTCGTTTGTTTATAAACCTGATTCAATTATGTTTGATCTTGAAGACGCCGTTTCAATTAAAGAAAAAGATTCAGCTCGTTTATTAGTTGCCCAAACATTACTGCTTCCTGTGTATAAAGAACACGGAATTGAAACAGTAGTTCGAATCAATGCACTTGATACTCCATTTGGCTTAAAAGACCTTGAGGCAGTAGTAAGAGCTGGCGTTGACGTTGTGCGCTTACCAATGACTAACTGTGCCGAAGATATCCATGAGTTAGAAGCACACGTTGAAAGAATCGAAAAAGAGTGTGGACGCGAAGTTGGTAGCACCAAATTAATGGCTGCAATTGAATCGGCTCAAGGTGTAGTTAATGCTGTTTCTATTGCTAAAGCTTCTCCACGTTTAATTGGTATTGCGTTAGCGGCATTTGATTATCTTGTTGACATGCAAACTGAGCGAGGTGATGGAACAGAGTTATTCTATGCTCGTTGTGCAGTACTACATGCAGCGCGTGTAGCCAAAATTGATGCTTTTGATGTGGTTTATTCTAATGTTAATGATGATGAAGGTTTCTTAAAAGAAGTCAGCCTAATCAAAAAATTAGGTTATAACGGTAAATCACTGATTAATCCAAGACAAATTGAGTTACTACATAACGCATATGCGCCAACAGCAGCTGAAGTTGAACACGCCCAAAAAGTGGTTGAAGCAGCAGAAGAAGGTGAAAGAAAAGGTCTTGGCGTTATCTCTCTAAACGGCAAAATGATTGATGCACCGATTATTGCTCGTGCTAGAAAAGTTATTGAGCTAGCCAAGTATTCTGGTGTACGTAAAGAAATTTGATAGGATTGAAAAATGACTACTTCCATAAATAAAAAAATTGATGATTTGCTTAAACAGCACCCTGATCTCAAGAATATCACGCCATTTATTGACGCTAATGCCACGACTCCATATTTAAAAGATGAATCTAAATATACGCGTAAATTGTGTGACTCTATTGAACAAGCAATCAAAAAATGTGAATTACGTGATGGTATGACCATTTCTTTCCATCATGCATTTCGTGAAGGCGATAAAGTTATCAACAAAGTAGTTGAAACTATTAGCAAATTAGGGATTAAAAATTTAACATTAGCATCAAGCTCACTATTAAGCTGTAATGCTGCACTTATTCCTCATATAGAGTCAGGTGTGGTTACTAAAATTTATACCTCTGGTTTACGCGGTAAATTAGCCGATGCGATTTCTCATGGTTTAATGGAAAATCCTGTCCATATCCATTCTCATGGCGGGCGTGTAAAACTTATCCAAAGCGGTGAAATTAATATTGATATCGCATTTTTAGCTGTATCGACAGCGGATGAGCAAGGTAATGCTAATGGTGTATCAGGCAAATCACAATGTGGTGCTCTTGGTTATGCGATGGTTGATGCACAATTTGCTAAAAAAGTGGTACTACTGACTGAAGATATTGTTGGATATCCTAACCATCCAGCAAGTATTCGCCAAGATCAAGTTGACTATATCGTTAAAGTTGATGAGGTGGGTGATCCAACTAAAATCAGTGTGGGTGCAGCGCGTATCACTAGCAATCCACGCGAACTGATGATCGCTCGTTATGCAGCTGATGTTATTGAACATTCAGGCTATTTCAAAGATGGTTTTTCAATTCAAACTGGTTCGGGTGCATCGTCAACTGCGGCAACGCGTTTCCTTGAAAATCGTATGCGTGCGAAAAATATCACTGCATCATTTGCATTAGGTGGTATTACCGCAAGTATTGTTGATCTTCATGAAAAAGGATTAGTTAAACGTTTATTAGACACTCAAAGCTTTGATGGCACAGCTGGACAATCTTTAGGTAAAAATAAAGATCATATTGAAGTATCAACCAACGTTTATGCGAATCCGGCATCAAAAGGGGCGAGCGTTGATGAACTTGATATTGTTATTTTAAGTGCTTTAGAAATTGACCTTAATTACAATGTCAACGTATTAACGGGTTCTGACGGCGTTATGCGTGGTGCGTCTGGCGGTCACTGTGATACTGCTGCTGGTGCCAACTTAACAATTGTTGTTGCTCCACTTATTCGTAGCCGTATTCCAACGGTAATTAAAAAGGTAACAACATTAGTTACTCCTGGTGAAAGCGTTGATGTGCTAGTAACTGACCATGGTATTGCAGTTAATCCTAATCGTCCAGAAATTGCTGAACGTTTAAAAGCAGCTAATTTACCAATTATGAGCATTGAAGAGCTTTATCAACGTGCTGTATCTTTAACTGGTGAGCCAAAACCAATCGAGTTTAAAGATAAAATTGTTGGTATTGTCCATTTCCGCGACGGTTCAGTTATTGATGTCGTGCGTGAAGTTAAAGATTAATTTTAATCTTTATTAATATAGTAATAGCCTGACATGTAAAAGTGTCATGCTATTACTTTTTCTATCCAATGAAAAAAATGCAAATTAAATTCGATGATGGCACTCCTATTACCCTTGAGCAAATGCTACTAGCCAAGGAAAAGCGAGTTGAAAACCAAAAGAATGCAATGACATGCTATAAATATCCGATCATATCATTAAGCATAGTTATTCCTGGTCCAATAAAAAACAGTAGCGGAGCCCGTTATCTTTTTGACGAAGCAATTACAGCTTTACATCACTGTTTTTTACAAAACGATATAACAATAATCAATGAAGATCATTTTCATTACATCACTGGTTCAGAAGCAATTATAGCAATTAAATGTTCAGCTAAAACCCTTAAAAAATATTGTATTGAAGTTGAAAATAATCATCCCTTAGGGCGTTTGTGGGATATTGATGTTATTGACATTGTTACACAAAATAGCCTGTCACGTTCACAATTCGAAAATCAACCAAGACAATGTTTGGTCTGCAATGAAGAGGCAAAAATTTGTGGTAGAGCTAAACGGCATTCAATCGATGAAATTTTTACCGAGATAAAAAAGAAGATAGAAAATTTCAAAAAAAATAAAACATTACTTTAACAAAATTGCAAATAATGGATTGATGAAATAACATTACAGCATTATGTCATCAATCCTTTTTTAATCTAAAAATTTAATTAAATTGTTTCAAGTGCTTGCTGTAAATCAGCCAGTAAATCAGTAATATCTTCTAAACCAACTGAAATACGTAATAGCTGATCTGAAATACCCGCTGTTTTTCGTGCTTCAGCACTAATACCTGAATGTGTCATTGTTGCAGGGTGGCAGACAAGGCTTTCAACGCCACCAAGTGATTGAGCTAATGTAATAATTTTAAGCGCTTTTAAAAATTTCGGCATTACATCGGCATCACCAGCCAATTCAAAACTTAGTAACGAACCAAACCCCTTTTGTTGTTCTTTAGCAATATTATGCCCAAGATTAGATGGTAAAGAGGGATGAAAAACTTTTGCTATTTTTGGGTGATTAACAAGAAACTCAACAACTTTTTGGGCATTTTTTTGTTGCAAATTAACTCGAGCAGCAAGAGTCCGTAATCCACGCAATAACAGATAACTATCAAATGATGAAGTAAGCGTACCAATATTATTTGCCCACCATAATACTTCTGTAGCGAGTTGTTGATCTTTGAAAACTAAAATGCCAGCGAGTAAATCCGAATGCCCGTTTAAAAATTTGGTACAAGAATGGGTAACCATATCAGCACCAAGCTCTAATGGTTTTTGCAAAATAGGCGTCATAAAGGTATTATCGACTAAAACCAAAGCGCCAATGTTATGTGCTTGCTGCGCAATTTCTTTAATATCTACAACTCGGAGCAAGGGATTGCTTGGCGTTTCAATTAATACTAATTTAGGATGTAAACTCAATGCTTCTTGCAATGCGGCTGGGTCAGATTGATCAACGAATTTTACTTTAAAGTAGCCTTTTTGGCTTAAACTATTAAAAAGCCGATAGCTGCCACCATAACAATCATGAGGAGCAACAACTACATCGTTTGGTGTTAATAAGGCAACACTAACAAGGTGGATGGCAGACATACCGCAGTTAGTTAAAATAGCATCTGCGCCACCTTCTAATTTTGCAACGGTTTGCTCGACTAAGCGACGGCTCGGATTTGCTTTCCTTGCATAGTCAAACTCTCTTGGCTTAGCAAATTCTTCATAACGATAACAAGTAGATGGAGTGATAACTGGTACGACACTGCCATATTGCTCATCAGTATTGAGTCCACCACGAACAGCAATGGTTCCTTGGCTTAATTTGTTAAATTGATTAGCCATAATAACCTTCCTCTAAATAGCACTTTGTTTAGCTCAAGAATCGATTGTATAAGAATAACACATTCTAAAAAGACGTCAACATGTCTAGACGTCTAACTATCTTGGTGTGTAGATTGCAGCAAAATCAAAAAAACGTTAAAATTACCCACATTATTTATGATGTAATTTGGTGAAAATATTATGGAATGGAATGGCGAGTATATCAGCCCCTATGCAGAGCATGGCAAAAAAAGCGAGCAAGTAAAAAAAATCACAGTGTCGATTCCGTTAAAAGTATTAAAAATATTGACTGATGAGCGCACCCGCCGACAAGTTAATAATTTACGTCATGCAACAAATAGCGAATTATTATGTGAAGCTTTTCTTCATGCTTATACTGGCCAACCATTACCTTGCGATGATGATTTACAAAAAGATCGTGAAGACGGTATTCCTGAACAAGCTCAGAAAATGATGCGAGATTTAGGTATTGATCCTAACTTACTTGATGAGTAAGTGCCAACTAAATAATCAACAATACTTAAAATAATCAATATTCAAAAACAACAAAAGGCGCATTATGCGCCTTTTGTTTACTAAGCGTTATAAAATTATTTTTTACCGCCAACCATAGCAAAACGTTGCTTGAATTTATCTACACGTCCACCAGTTGCAACATCGCGTTGTTTACCAGTATAGAATGGATGACACTCACCACATACGTCAAGATGAATATCATGACCAATAGTCGAATGCGTTTTAATAACGTTACCACAAGAGCAAGTTGCGCTAATTGCAGTATATTCTGGATGGATACCTTCTTTCATAATAAACCTCTGTAGTCTGTTTGTGTCGCTATATAAATGGCTATAAAGCAGAATTTATACACCACACAAGTGTTAAAAAACATGATAAGGTTGCGAATTATACGACCAATGGCCGTTATAATCAAGTCATAAAAAAACAATCAGACTGATAGCTGACCTATTGTGACTTGCAGTTCAATTTTTTCACCATTTCGCAAAACTATAATGGGGACAATCGTTCCTGGTTTCAACTCAGCGATTTGATCCATTGTTTCCACAATAGATTTAACTGGCTTATTATTTACCATAATTAAGATATCATTAGCTAGAACACCTGCTTGCAACGAAGGACCTTCTGTATTGGTAACTAAAATACCTAATACTATTGGCATATCACTTGGGTTTTGCGTTGGAGCAAATTCTAATCCATCAATACCTATATAACCGCGAATAATTTTGCCATCCTGAATCAATTTATTCATGATCTTTACAGCTAAAGAAGCTGGAATTGCAAATCCAATACCCTCAGGAATATCATTACCTAGGTTTTTTGCAAAGGTGAGGGTATTAATTCCCATTAATTCACCTTTGGTATTAACTAGCGCTCCTCCAGAATTACCATGATTAATTGATGCATCAGTTTGTATAAAATTCTGTCTTCTATACGGGCTTAACCCATCACGACCTGTAGCACTAATAATACCTTGTGTTATAGTTTGCCCTATATTGTAAGGATTGCCTATAGCTAACACAACATCTCCAATTTTGGGCTCACGCTGGGGATTAATGAGTATAGTTGGAATATTAGAGGCAGCTATTTTTAATACAGCAATATCAACAAGCTTATCAGAGCCTACTGATAAAGCCTCGAAAATTCGTCCATCTTGTAGTGCAACAATAATTTGTTCTGCATCCTCAACAACGTGATAGTTAGTAATAATATATCCCTGTTTACTCATAATTACTCCAGAGCCAAGCGGAGTAATTGGGCTATCTTGAGATGTTTGGGAAACAGAATTAATCGAACGACTATAAATGTTAACGACAGCTGGAGCAGCAACGTTGACAGCTCTAGAATAGCTTAGTGGACCATCGCTAAAAATTGATCCTGAAAAATTTACTTGATTTCCATTTCGTAACGTAGGAAAAACAATCAATAAGATAATAGCGAAAATAGTTCCAATTAATATTGACCATAGAATTTTCTTGAGCATTGGAATCAGAATGATAGAGGGAACAATGGTTAGAATTTTAACATATCTATATAAGGGTTAAAATGATGTTTTCATCGATGCCTAAACATCGATGAAATAAAGCAAAATAATTACCGTAAAATCAAATATAAGCGGCTATTGCCACGAATAATATTTAATGCAATTACAGATGGGCTACTATCAATAATTTTTCGAAGATCTGCAATGTTAGTTACTCTTTCTTTATTAACCCCAGTAATAAGATCTCCTTCTTGCAAACTAAGTCGAGATGCTGGCGAGTTTTTAATGAGTTTTTCTATTAAAACGCCTTTTTGCCCTTTAATTTCCCCATTACTAAGTGTTGCACCATCAAGAGCTGTATGAAGTGATTTTGCTTCGGTTACTGCCTCATCACTGTTTTTGAGTTTTACCTCAACAGACATTTTTTTACCATCTCGAATTAAGCCTAATGTTACAGTTCGCCCTGCGCCTGTTGTTGCAATCTTTGCACGTAATTGAGCAAAACTATCAATGGGTTTACTGTCCATCGAAATAATGATATCGCCAGATTTAATTCCTGCAGCCTGCGCTGCTGAATTTTCAATAACTTCACTAACAAAAGCACCCTTTTGAACATCAACATCAAATGCTTTTGCTATATCTGATGTTAGCTCATTCCCTTTGATGCCTAACACGCCACGTTTGACTTCACCAAATTCAATAAGTTGCGAAGTTAAGCTTTTCACCATATTACTAGGAATAGCAAACCCGATACCCACATTCCCACCGTTTGGTGCAATAATCGCCGTATTAATACCAACAAGCTCACCATTTAAATTAATAAGTGCGCCTCCAGAGTTCCCTTGGTTAATTGAAGCATCTGTTTGGATAAAATTTTCGAAACCATTCATATTAAGCCCACTGCGAGCCAAAGCTGAAATAATCCCAGAAGTAACCGTTTGACCAATGCCAAATGGATTACCAATCGCAACAGCGTAATCGCCAACACGCAAATTATCCGAATCCGCCAATTTAATTGCCGTTAATTTTTTTGCATCATCGATTTTAAGTAATGCAATATCACTTTGCGGATCTTTGCCAATTAATTTCGCTTTAAATTCATGTCCATCATTTAGAGCAACCGTAATTTTATCGGCACCATCAATAACATGATTATTGGTAACAACATAACCTTTTTCAGAATCAATAATCACACCTGATCCTAAACCTGTAAAAGATCTTGATTGACTATCAGGATAACCAAAAAATCGCCTAAATTCCTCTGGCATATTATTTTGCATTTGAGTAGTGCCTTCTACTTTGATACTAACAACGGAAGGCAATACCGTTTCTAGCATAGGCGCTAAACTGGGAAGCTGAGCATTGTTCGCAGTTGTCATAGAAGGAAAAGAAGCATAAGCATTCGGAAGTGTAGATAAACTTAGTCCTAAACTTAAAGCTAAAATACTTAGCAATTTTTTTCGATCTTTTAATGAATTAATCATCTTATAACTCTCGCTTTTACAAAAATTAATCTCTATAAAAATGCTTTGCCATTAATTAACGGCGTATTAAACTATAATTGTTAAGATTTATTTTCATCTGTTTTAAATAAACCAGATGAATTATCCGAATAATCTCTAGGTTGCTTATCAAGCGTAATTTCTTTTGTTTCATGGGGATTAGAACTAGAATCAAAATCCAAAGATGAAACGTTATCACTATCAATAAATTGACCAGAGCTTTCAGCCATATGTTGATAAAGACGGCGAAAATCGTTAGCCATACTATCCAATATCTCAGCACTATGAGAAAAATGTTTAGCAATCATTTGTTTTTGTGCTATTAATTCATCTTTTGCTTGTTCTAGCTCATGTTTAACTTTGGTATATTTACGAGCCTTAGGGCTAATAACATTTACAAAAATAAAACCAATAATAAAACCAATTACTAATCCAATTATAAGATAAGTAAGCATATCTTTATCCATTATTCACTCCTTATATCTTTAAGATATATAATTTTATAAAATTGAAAACTAATTATCAGCGCTTATTTTGCATGGTTAGCAAGTTTTATCAATTGTTTTTTTAACTTGTCTGGTGCATTTTCTGCTAATGCAGATAAAAACATTGCGCTTTTTTGTGTCATTGCGCTTGAAGCTAAAGATGACTTATCACTGTGATAATTGCTCTGTGGCCACCTCACCGAAATATCTGGATTAATCTGATATTGAATAGAAGATAAGGATGGTAAAATATTTTTTCGTATTTCAGATATTAAATTGCTTTGTTCATATTTCAATCTAGTTAACCAACAAGCTGAACTAACCTCTAAAATCAACATACCTTGACGATAGTTAGCAACTCGGCATTGTTGATTCAATGGTGAAGGCAATAAATCATAAATGACTTTAGCTAAAGAGCATAATGCATTAGTTCTATCTTGAATCTTAGACAGAGAAGAGGCTTGTGTCAAAATTGACGTCAACATTTGTGGTTCGTTATAACGCATAATTATGCCTTTTATTAAAAAATAATAATAACTAAAATACAAAAATATTTTTCCACCAATGTTTAAGTAATTTATCTTATTTGAATGAAAAAGTCCTTTAAAAAAAGAATATTTTCACTTAATTAACACTTTATAAAAAAGTTCACAAATAACTAAAAATTAAAAGAACAAAATAAAAAATTGGCAAATACTATTAATATCTGCCAGTTATTATAAAAATAAAAGCTAATTATTAATGTTAACTTTGCTTATTTGACTTATTTTCTCTAATAAAAGCCCATAAAACAATAGCACCAATAACATCAAAAAATGCTAATGCAACAAAGAAAGGACCAAACCCAATTATGTTAACAAAAGCACCAATAAATAGATTAAAAATTAGCTGACCTGTCCATGCACACGCTCCAGCCATTCCAACGGCTGTTGCGACCTGATTTTTTTTGAACAAATCACCACCAAGTGTTGATGCTACGGTCGAGAGTAATTGATGAGAAAAACCACCTAAACTAATTAAGAACACGGCTAAATAAGGGTTTTGAACAACACTTACAAAACCAATTGTCATCATAATTACAGCGCCTATAGAAAAAGTAATTAATCTTGATCTAATTAACGAAAAACCTCTGTCATTTAAAAATTTAGCTACAAATCCACTAGCTAAACATCCTAAATCTGCCATTAAAAAAGGTAACCAAACAAACATAGCAATTTCTTTTAGGCTAAAGTGTAGTGTTTCAACAAAAAATATTGGTACCCAAAAGTTAATAGTCCCCCAAGCAGGATCGGCAAGAAAACGTGCAATACCAATTCCCCAAAAGTTTCGTTGAGAAAGAATTGATGAAATAGAAACTTTTTCTTTTTTATCAATATCTAAATATTTCTCTTGACCAGCCTCAATATATGCACGTTCTTCAGCCGATAGCATTTTAGAATCTTTAGGATCTCGATAAAAAGTAAACCAGGCAAGTGCTGCAATCAATGCTAAAGAGCCAGAAACAACAAAAGCAAATTGCCAACCTTGAAATAAAATACACCATGCAATTAAAGGTGGAGCTAACATTGCACCAAATGAAGTCCCCATATTAAATATGCCTGAAGCAATACCTCGTTCTTTTGCGGGAAACCATATCGATGCTGTTTTTATACCGGCGGGTATTGCTGAGGCTTCACTGAAACCCATTATCCCTCTCATAAAAGCTAAACCTTGCCATGTACCAGTTAATGCATGCCCCATAGTTGCAAATCCCCACACAATAGCACAAATAGCAAAGCCTAGCCTTAATCCAATAGTATCAATAAAAAATCCCATAATTGGTTGACCAATTGTATAAGCCAACTGGAAGGCACTTACTACCCAAGAATATTGTTCTTTAGTAATGCCTGTTGTTTCTAAAATAGTAGGGGCAGCAACACCCAATGCTGTTCTGTCAAGGTAATTAATGATGGTAATTGCACAAATAAGTAATATCATGCTCCACCTAAATTTTTGTACTATTTTCATTATTACTCCTTATTATTCCATGTAAACTTTAATTATTGTTACTATTTAGAAAAGTAAGAATTAGCATTATTGAAGCAAATATCTTTGATCATATTTCCTACCAAATTAAAATCAGCAGGAATTTCACCATTTTCGATCCAATTTCCAACCATATTGCACAAAATTCTTCTAAAATACTCATGTCTTGTAAATGAGAGAAAACTACGTGAGTCAGTTAACATTCCAACAAATTGGCTTAATAATCCCATTTGTGAAAGCTGCATAAGTTGACGCTCCATGCCATCTTTTTGGTCATTGAACCACCACCCTGATCCAAATTGAATTTTGCCAGCGATACCAGAACCTTGGAAATTACCAGCCATTGTAGCTAAGACTTCGTTATCTCTAGGATTTAAGCAATATAGTATTGTTTTAGGTAACTCATCGGTCAGATCTAAAGTTCCCAATAATGAAGATAAAGGTTCAGCGATTGGTCTATCGCCAATTGAATCAAATCCTGCATCTGGACCCAGCAATTTAAACATCCGTTGATTATTATTGCGTAAAGCACCTAAGTGTAATTGCATAACCCAATTACGTTTATGATATTGTTTACCTAACCAAACAAGAACTGCTGTACTGAATTGTGCTATTTCTAATTCAGATAAAGATTGATTATTTAGACGTTTTTTGAGTATTAAATTGAGTTGTTGTTCTGAAGGGATATCTGCGTAGCGTAATATCTCAATACCATGATCTGATGCTTCACAGCCATGCTGTTCAAAGTGATCAAGCCTTTTTAATAACGCAGTAAGCAGCTCTGAAAAAGTATTTATTTCAATATCACAAACCTGACCTAATTGAGAAATATAGTCAGAAAATCCAGATAATTCAATTTTAAATACTTTATCAGGTCGCCAACTAGGTCTTACTTTAGTTTCAAAGGAATCATCCAAGCTTATTTGTTTATGGTATTGAAGTGAATCAATTGGATCATCAGTAGTCCCTACTGCCCTAATATTCATTTGTTTCAAAATACCTTTTGTCGAAAATTCTTTTGTAGCTAATTGTTCATTAGCCTGAAGCCAAATTCTTTCAGCTGTTTTTTCATTAAAAAGAATGTTTTTTATACCAAACGGACGCCGTAACTCTAAATGAGTCCAATGATAAATTGGATTGCCCAATGTTAAAGGAACCACTTTTGCCCAAGCTAAATATTTTTCGTAATCTGATGCATTACCAGTAATAAATTTCTCATCTACACCGGCGGTACGAAGTACTCTCCATTTATAATGATCACCAGCAAGCCAAATCTCTGCTAAATTACAGAAGTTTTTATTTTCCGCAATATCTTTTGGCGGTAAATGACAATGATAATCATATATCGGTTGATCTGCTGCATAATCAAAATAGAGTCTTTGTGCCGTTTCAGTTAGTAATAAAAAGTTTTCATCCAAAAAATTTTTCATTATATTTAATCCACCCTTAGTTTGATAAATTGCTGACAGTTTGTTTTGCCCCATATTTCATTAAAGAAAGGTAATGTATTGTCACTTTTTCTTTAAATAATTCATTATTCGGCAAATCTAAACCAAAGACAGCCTTTAAACGTAATAAAGCATTTACTCGTTCAACTCCATCAGTACTCGCTTTAGTAATAGTTTGTAGTTGCTCACTCATTGGATCTCGTAAATCTATTGACTGGTTATTATCATCAATGCCGCCGACATAGCGCATCCAACTTGCAACCCCTAAAGCTAGCAATGAAAAATCTGAACCATTTTTGATATGCCAACGGATTGAATCCAACATTCTTTGAGGCAATTTTTGAGTACCGTCCATCGCAATTTGCCATGTTTTATGTTTTAACGATGGATTACTAAAACGCTCAATAAGTTTGTTTGCATATTCTTGCAAATTAACATGACTAGGGACGTGAAGTGTTGGTGCTTGTTGTTGCATCATCAATGTTAAAGTTGCTTTTTTATAATTAACATCATTCATACAATCATTAATGTGCTCGTAACCAGCCAAATAGCCTAAGTAGGCTAGAAAAGAATGGCTACCATTTAACATACGAAGTTTCATCTCTTCATATGGAACAACATTATCAACGAATTCAGCACCGACTTCATTCCAATTAGGACGGTTAGTCACAAAATTATCTTCTATAATCCACTGAATAAAAGGTTCACAAGCAATACCACATGGATCAAACATACCGCCTAATGTATCTTCAATTTCAATTAATGTTTCGGATGTTGCGGCAGGGACAATACGGTCAACCATAGTACATGGGAATGTTGTATTAGACTCAATCCAATTTGCTAATTGTGGATCTCGAGCGTTAGCTAATCCTAATATTGCTTTTTTTAAAGCTAATCCATTTTCAGGAATATTATCGCATGATAAAGCAGTAAAGGATTTTAATCCTCGTTGCATTCTTCTATAAAGTGCCTCTACAATAACACCAGGGGCTGACATAGGCTTTGTTGGATTCGCTAAGTCAGCTTTAATTAATGTATTATTCAAATCTAATCCTGCTCCACTAGGTAACATGCAATACCCCTTTTCTGTTACTGTTAATGAAACAATTTCAACAACTGGATCAGCCATTTTTTCTAAAATTGCATCTATTCCATCTGTTGGTGCTAACAATGATTCTGTTACGCTGCCAATAATAAATGCTTCTTTTGATGTTGCACCTTTTTCTAACACAGTATACAAATGATCTTGTTTACGAATTTCATGAATTAATTCTTTACCACCAACAATATTAACTTCACAAATACCCCAGTCACAGTTTCCCTTGTTAAGTAAACGATCGGTCAATAACGCTTGATGAGCACGGTGAAAAGCACCGAATCCCAAATGGACAATTCGTGAGGTTATTTTTTCCCGGTCATATAAAGGTTTATATTGGATTGATTTAGGAAGATTTAATAAATTTAACATTTTATTCACCGTGATTATCTGTTTAACTACTTTATTGATTAGATATATTTTCATTTGTTGGCAAACTTTTCATCCCAATTTTTTCTTTTTTGTGATCTATATCGCTTTTTTTGGTTTATTTAATATATAATGCTCAAAAAAATCTATAATATAAAACCATATTGGCATTCCAATTATGAAATTAAATGTATTTATCCCATAATTGACTTCTAATACTTGTAATAATTAGCGTATAATTGCTCAAAATAAACGTAAAAATAAAGGATTATAATAATGTTCATGGTTAATCGGCTGTACCAAAAAATTGGTAATGAGCTGAAATCATTATTAAAAAATGGCACCTATAAAATTGGTGAGAGATTACCGCCTGAAAGAGATATTGCAGAAGCCTTTAATGTAAGTAGAACCGTAGTGAGAGAAGCACTAATTATGCTAGAACTCGAAAATCTAGTCACAGTAAAAAAAGGTTCTGGCGTATATGTAATTGGTTTACCAAATGAAATATTATCAGAAACAGATAAAAAGATTGAAGAAGAAGATTTTGGTCCTTTTGAACTATTACAAGCTAGGCAATTAATTGAAAGTAATATCGCCGCTTTTGCCGCATCTCAAATTGTAAAATCCGATATTATTGAGTTAAGAGCTATCTTAGAGCAAGAGCGAAAAATTTTAGAACAAGGTATTTTAGATGATTACAGTGCAGATGAAATGTTTCATATTGCAATAGCAAGAGCAACCAAAAATTCAATACTTGAAAATTTGTTAGATGATTTATGGCAAAAACGTACCGCTAGCAAAATGTGGGGGCAACTACACAGCCGAATTACTGATCATAGTTATCGAAAAAAATGGCTTTATGATCATGAAAAAATTTTACAAACCTTACAGGTAAAAGATGCAATGGCCGCACGTCATGCTATGTGGCAACATTTAGAAAATGTTAAACAAACATTAATGGCAGTTTCGGATAGCGAAGATCCAAATTTTGATGGTTATTTATTTGACTCAATTCCGGTTAACATTGTTAATCAATAGGTAATAATAATCAGCATTGTTTATAGATCTTTATTATTTTAGAAATAACAAAATGAAATCGTGAAGGAGATTTATATGGAACAAACGATGCGTTGGTTTGGACCAAATGACCCAGTATCATTAGATGATATTAAACAAGCTGGAGCAACTGGAATTGTTACAGCTTTACACCATATTCCCAATGGAGAAGTTTGGACCATTGAAGAAATTCAAAAACGAAAAAATATTATTGAAGATAAAGGATTAACATGGTCTGTTGTAGAAAGTATTCCTGTTCATGAAGAAATAAAAACCCACACAGGAAACGTTTTGCAGCATATTGAAAATTACAAACAATCTATTCGGAATTTAGCTACGTGTGGTATTGATACTGTTTGTTATAATTTTATGCCCGTTTTAGATTGGACCCGTACAGATCTTGCTTACGAGTTACCTGATGGCTCAAAGGCCTTGCGTTTTGATCAAGTGGCATTTGCAGCATTCGATATCTATATACTACAAAGACCTAATGCAGAAAAAGATTACTCAAAAGAAGATACTGTTTTAGCTAAATCTTATTTTGAAAAAATGACTCAAGCCGATAAAGATAAACTTATTGCAAACATCATTGCCGGTTTACCTGGCGCAGAAGAAGGCTATTCACTTGATCAGTTTAGGGCGCATCTTGCAACTTATGATGGGATTGATAAAGTTAAGTTACGTGAAAATTATGCCCTTTTTTTAAAAGCTATTGTACCCGTTGCAGAAGAAGTTGGTATTGTCTTAACTGTTCACCCAGATGATCCCCCGCGACCAATTCTAGGGTTACCGCGAATAGTATCAACAATTGAAGATATGCAGTGGATAAAAGAAACTGTTGACAGCATACATAATGGTTTTTGTTTTTGTACTGGTTCTTATGGAGTTCGTAGCGATAATGATTTGGCAATAATGGCTAAAAAATTTGCTGACCGTGTTCATTTTATTCATTTGCGAGCAACAGTTAGAGAAGAAAACCCATTATCTTTTCATGAAGGCGATCATTTAGCTGGTGATGTTGACATGTATGCCGTAATAAAGGCGCTCATTACAGAAGAACAGAGACGTAAAAAAGCAGGAATCAAACGCTCAATCCCTGTTCGTCCAGATCATGGACATCAAATGTTGGATGATCTGAAGAAAAAGACAAATCCAGGCTATTCAGCTATAGGCCGTTTACGAGGTCTAGCCGAAATTCGTGGTGTTGAGTATGCTATCCTTCGAGCTTTTTTTAACTAGTTGAACTAAATTATAATTAATCAAAATCCTAACAATTCTAATGCCCTTTTAAGGGCATTTTTTTGATATAAAATAATTTAAAAATCTAAATAATTGTTTTATATCTTGGCAAACACTTTATCGTAATACATAAAATGCTATTAAAGCATAACTATTTTGACATTCTATCCCTTTAAGCGTTATATTAATTACGATATTTTCTACATCTATATCATTAAGCAGTTTTTTATAAGCAGTTTAAAATTAAGAGGTGTAATATGGGTATCTTAAATAATATTTTTTCTAAAGTGTTTCCTAGTGCTCAAGCAACAGTAGATCATGCTGTTGAGGCAGTAAAAGATAAAGTCGGAGATATAACTGGCTCTGTTAAAGATACAGTATCAAAAGGTACTGAACAGGTTAAGGAAAAGACAGAGCAGAGCACATCAGCATCAAATGTTGATGTTACGTCTATTCTTGATAATTTAGCTAAAAAACACCCTGAAGCGCTTAACTGGAAAACATCTATTGTTGACTTGTTGAAATTGTTAGGCATAGATAGTAGTTTAGATGCGCGTAAAAAATTAGCGCAAGAGCTGAATTATACCGGTAGCACTGATGATACAGCAGCAATGAATACTTGGTTAATTAAAGAAGTTATGAAGAAAATTGCAGAGAAAGGTGGCAATATTACTCATTTATTTTCTTGATTTTCCCATCTTAAAATAATAGCAATCCACCCAATATTGGGTGGATTTTTTATAATAGTCAATTAGTTATTGTACCCTTTCGCGCTAAATCAACAAATTGCCTTAAAAGCGTGTAATTGGTTCATCGCAGCATCAATCCCCTGTGATAATATAATCTCAGTACAGCGCACTGATTCATCAATAGCTTGATCAATTAACGCTTGCTCTGGTTTAGAGGGGGGGTTAAGAACGTAACCAACAACTTTATTTTTATCGCCAGGATGTCCAATACCAATTCTTAACCGATAAAAATTTAAATTATTACCTAATTTATTAGCAATATCTTTTAGCCCATTATGCCCACCATGACTACCGCCAAACTTAAGTTTAGCTATTCCGGGATTTAAGTCGAGTTCATCATGTGCAACTAAGATCTCTTCTGGCTTTATTTGGTAAAACGTCGCCATAGCTTGAACAGCTTTACCACTTAAATTCATGAAAGTAATTGGAACTAATAAACGTACATCATGACCTGAAATATTGATTCGTGATGTGTAACCAAAAAATTTTGGTTCATTTTTTAATGATTGATTATAACGCTGAGCCAATCGTTCAACAAACCATGCGCCTGCGTTGTGCCTTGTTGTTGCATATTCATTGCCGGGATTGGCAAGTCCTACTATCAGTTTTATTGTTGTCATAATATTTTTATTGTCACTGATTTTATTGTGAAAAATGCCCCAAAAGGGGCATTTAACTCAATGATAAAATAGATTATTAATGAAACATAGCTGAGATCGATTCTTCATTACTGATTCGACGAATTGCTTCAGCAAGCATACCTGATAATGTTAATTGGCGAACATTTTTCAATGCTTTTACTTCAGCCGTTAATGGAATTGTGTCGCAAACAACAATTTCATCAATAGCACAGCTTTTAATGTTACTCACTGCTTTACCTGAAAAAATTGGATGCGTTGCATAAGCAAACACTCTTTTTGCTCCTCGTGCTTTTAAAGCGTCGGCTGCTTTACAAAGTGTTCCTGCTGTATCAATCATATCATCGACTAAGATACAATCTCTATCCGCAACATCACCAATAATATTCATCACTTCAGCTTCATTTGCACGTTGGCGGCGTTTATCAATAATCGCCATATCGGTATCATTAAGCAGTTTAGCTATCGCGCGAGCACGCACCACACCGCCAATATCAGGTGAAACCACGATTGGGCGCTCAAACTCACGTTGCAACATATCTTCTAAAATCACAGGGCTACCAAATACGTTATCGACAGGTACATCAAAAAAACCCTGAATTTGTTCTGCATGAAGATCAACGGTTAAAACCCTATCAACACCAACGGTGGATAAAAAATCAGCAACAACTTTAGCGGTAATAGGTACACGAGCTGAACGAACTCGGCGATCTTGCCTTGCATAACCAAAATAAGGAATAACAGCAGTAATACGACCCGCTGATGCACGTCGCATAGCGTCGATCATGACTAGTAATTCCATTAAATTGTCATTGGTAGGAGCACAAGTTGATTGAATAATAAAAACATCTTCACCACGGACATTTTCATTGATTTGGACATTAACTTCACCATCACTAAAACGGCTTACCACAATGTCACCAAGTGAAGTATAAAGGCGATTAGCTATACGCTTTGCTAGTTCGGGTGTGGCATTACCAGCAAAAAGCTTCATATCAGGCACGAGAAATCCTCAAGCATGTATTGATGATTACTTAATCGTAATCGGTTAAATCGGGGCTATAATTATATAATCATTTATCTATCATGCTCAACCACAATATAAAAATATTTGATAAGTTTTTATAAATCATTCATTAAAAAATTCAACTGTAAGATACTTTTGCTGTGAGGAAAAAATCGAGTAAACTAGCAAGCAAACTATCAATTAGCTTTAATAAATTTCATAACCTAAGTAGATACTGTGATGAACGAACAATTAAACTCAGATAACGAAAATATCAAATCTAAAAGAACCATTCGTAGTTTTGTTTTACGACAAGGTCGTTTAACGAAAGGGCAAGAACAAGCACTAAACAATTTATGGCCTATTTTTGGGATTGAGTATGATGCAAATTCACCTATTTATTTTGCTACTGGCAAACCAGCCGTTTTGGAAATTGGATTTGGTATGGGGGCTTCATTAATTGAAATGGCCAAAAATGCACCTAATAAAAATTTTTTAGGCATCGAAGTACACAAGCCTGGGGTAGGTGCTTGTTTAATGGCTATTGAAGAAAACCAATTATCAAACTTAAAAGTGATGTGCCATGACGCTGTTGAAGTATTAGAAAATATGATCCCTAATCATTCACTAGACAAAGTACAAATCTTTTTCCCTGATCCATGGCATAAAGCAAGACATAACAAACGTCGTATTATTCAGCCTAAATTTGTACAATTAGTTCGCCAAAAATTAAAATTGGGCGGTATTTTGCACTTAGCAACTGATTGGCAACATTATGCAGAACATATGTTAGATGTTTTAAATCAGGCAGAAGGTTTTGAAAACTTATCACCAAGCAGCAACTACATTCCGAGGCCTGATGATAGACCGATTACTAAATTCGAAAAACGAGGCCAAAATTTAGGTCACGGCGTTTGGGATCTCCAATTTGTAAACAAATAATTATGTAAAGGAGCCACTATGCAAAATGAAACGATCAACCTACTTTGTCAGCATCGCTCTATTCGTGCTTATAAATCAATAGATTTAACTCAAGAGCAAATAACGTCAATTGTTAGATCAGCTCAGTCGGCTTCTAGCTCTAATTTTATTCAATGTTCGACAATTATTCGTATTACTGACCCCAATAAGCGTGAAAAACTAGCTTATTATGCTGGTGGCCAAAAATATGTTAACCAAGCCCCTGAATTTTGGGTGTTTTGTGCCGATTTTAATCGGCATTATCAAATTGATCCACAACTAAGCCTAGGGAAAGCTGAGCAGCTATTATTGGGCTGTGTTGATACTGCTATTATGGCACAAAATGCAGTGATTGCTGCTGAATCCTTAGGATTAGGCGCTGTATACATTGGCGGATTGCGCAACAGCCTTGATAAAGTTACTCAATTACTTGACTTGCCCAAATACGTCCTTCCACTTTTTGGACTTTGCCTTGGCTATCCAGATGATAATCCAGAAATAAAACCAAGATTACCACAAGATCTAGTCTTTTTTGAGAACCATTATCGCCCCATTGATAGGGAAATTTTGGCAAAATATGATGTTCAAATGGATGATTACTATAAAACTCGTAGTACTAATCAAAAAGCTGGCGGTTGGAGCAATAAAATTGTGAATACAATAAACAACGAGCAACGCGATTTTGTTTTAAATTATTTGCATAAACAAGGATGGATCATCAAATGAATAATAATCATTATCAGCTAGATAAAGTCGTTATAATTAGTCGCCACGGTATTCGTACTCCATTACACAATACTTTACAGTTTTTAGAAAAAGCAACGCCTTTTAAATGGCCAAAATGGAACCATCCATATGGTTATTTAACAACACGAGGTGGCGTGTTAGAAGCCTATTTTGGCCACTATTTATCAACTTGGCTTGAAAAAAACACAATATAAAATTATCAAAAACCGATACCAAATTATTTGTGTATGCTAACAGCCTGCAAAGAACAGTTGCAACCGCTCAATTCCTGACAATTGGCGCCTTTGCTGGGTATGATATTCCTATTCATCACAAATATTCTATTGAAAATATGGATCCGATTTTCGATCCTAGTTTGCGAGATGATTCGCCAGAATTTAAATATGCAGTATTGCATGATATTAAAGAAGCCAACAAAGCCACCAACATCTTTGAAAATCTAGCCCCTGCTTATCAAATCCTTTCCGATATTTTAGATTATAAACACTCAAAGTTATATGCCGAATATCAATGTAATTTAGCTAAAATCCCATCACAACTCTATTTCAAAAAACATGAAGAACCAGCGCTACTTGGGCCACTTGCAATAGGAACTTCGGTCGTTGATGCGTTTTTATTACAATACTATTCAGCCTTTCCAAAAGAACAAATTGCATGGGGAAGACTAACTAGCCAAGAACAGTGGCAACAAATTATCACTATTCGTAATCAATATATTCGTTTAGTTTTCCAGTCTAAAACGCTTGCTAAACATTCTGCTACGCTCATTGTCAATATGATAAGTGATCTAATACAACGAGATAATAAAGTAAACCTACTTGTTGGTCATGATAGCACTATTGCCGCATTACTTGGTGCATTAGACTTTAAAGACTATCAACTACCAAATCAATTTGAAACAACGCCTATTGGTGGCAAGGTCACTTTACAGCGTTTTCGTCATCTACCTACAGATAAATACTTTTTTAAAGCCGAATATATTTATCAAAGCTTTGAACAATTACATAGCGGGCAAGCGCTTGATGCCAATAATCCACCACAACATTATCAACTACATTTGAACAATGCTTCTGTTAATAGTGATGGTTATTACGATTGGTTAGACTTTGAAAAACGAATGAAACCTTTTATAACAAAATAATGCACGATTCAATTATCCGACTAACACCATAAATAGCTAATAATTATAAAAGTTAGGCTAATTTTATTTAGCAAAAGGTTAATTATCAAAACGTTTCAGGTAGAATTACATTTAAGTATAAATATTTATTGTTGGGCTTACTTGAATATTTGGCAGGTATAATATTCAAGTAAGCTAAATTAGCACAATAATATAATTTATTTCAAAACCAATTGCCATCTAGCAATTCCAACCAATTATTTTAATCTTATTTTTCTAAATTCTAAACATAAATCTAGATGGGTAAAGTTATATAAAATACAAAATAAAATTAGTAATGAAATATAATCGATTTTACCAAGTGTTATCCCGATCACTTTTCCCCCGTTCATTTTGATGTGATCATCGCATAAAATAGCTTACCTATTGGTCAAATGTAAATAATTTCTAGATGATGTAATCATTAAAATCCTAACAAAGGGAGCTTATTATAAAACAGAAAATTAAGTTATCACTAAACAATATGAATTATTGGGTATTGTGGTATGTCTACACTTTTTAGTACCAAAAAGATAATGTCATAGATTCCTTTTACATTCAATCGGTGGCTGGTAATTTAAAGACGAATGAAGCCTGTTGTAATTAAACCAATCCACATAGTGATTAAATTGCAACCTGAGTTGTTCAAGTGAATCAAAAATCGTGTTTGACACAAATTCAGTTTTCACCGCTTTAAATGTTGCTTCAGCAACAGCATTATCATAAGGGCATCCCTTATGGCTTAATGAACGCTCAATGCCAAATTCCTTTAAACATTCATCAAGTAGATGATTATCAAATTCTTTTCCTCTATCTGAATGAAATAACTCAACTGAATTTAAGTTAATAGGGATTTGGCTGATAGCATCCATAACCAGTTGAGCATTTTTATGTTTTCCAGCACTTCGTCCCACGATTTCTCGATTGCTTACATCAATAATCACACAAAGGTAATGCCAGTGTTGTTTCACTCTCACATAAGTTAAATCGGTCACAAACACTTTTCGTTGTTGTCCTACCGTAAACGCACGATTAAGTTGCTTACTTACTGTTGATTCGTTGCTTTGTTCTGTATTAGCACAATATTTTTTACAGGTATATTTTGATACTCATCCGTTTTCTTGCATGATTCGACCAATTCGGCGACGGGATAATAGTATGCTTTTCTCCCTAAGCTCTGCTTGTAGTCGCCTTGTTCCATAGGCTTGATAGTTATCGTTAAATATCGCTTTCACTTTTTTACTAAGCTCTTTGTCTGTTTTTTTACTGGTTAATTGTAGTTGATAATAGAAGCTATTTCTTGACACTTGTAAACATCGACATAACGCACGTAAACTATATCGATGTTGATTCTCGGTGATTAATTTGATTTTCGTCCTATTATCAACGCCGCTTGCTTTAGGATGTCATTCTCCATTAACAATCGCTTATTCTCTTTACGTAGGGCTATGAGCTCATTTT
>NZ_LZHO01000026.1:0-6278 GCF_001690895.1 Gilliamella sp. Nev5-1
TATTTCTGGAATAATAAAAAAAGCTTATGTAGCAGGACAAGATCCCTCAAATTTTAATAATACAGTTGATTTATTACTTGAAGATGGAACAATTCAATCTGTTGGTATTTATGCCAACAAAAAAAAAGATTCCAAGCTGTTTAAGATTGGCTATAGCGCAAGTATTGTATATGCGTTAGATGAGCTAAAACCTCAGGCAGCGCTAAATTTCGGACAAAAATATAATCAAATCGCTTTAGAAATGGCAGTTTCATTAGAGCCTGTAGAATAAGTTCCAATTTAGATTCAATTTAACATATCAAATCGGCAAGGCAAGCTTAATACTTAGCTTACTTTGCTAGATTTAAATCATTATTGTGTCAACTAACTATTTGCTATGATGTTATTAGCGTTAATATTATGATAAACCCAAACGTTTTTTGGTGGCAAATACTTTGAGTATAATTGCTTTGGTAACCTGATTGTGGAAAAACGTGGAAAAGGCCACAGTCTAATAAACTTATTGCCGAGACCGATAACGATAAACACTGGCAAAGCTACCTTTACGAGCCAGACTCTTACCGTCCCTTAGCCCTTCTTGTGCATGGTAATGCCCAACAAGATAACATCAAACTCTACTGGTATCAAAACGACCACCTCGGCACACCCATAGCCCTTACTGGCAGCTTGGGTGACACGCTCTACGAATGCCAGTATAATGCCTATGGGCAGATAATAAACGAAACCTACCATCAAGACGATTTCCATGCCCTGCCGGATAATCCGTTGAGGTTCCAAGGGCAATATTATGATGAGGAGACGGGGTTACATTACAACCTAAACCGTTATTACGACCCATTTACCGGCAGATATATCACCCAAGACCCACTAGGCATACTGGGTGGGTTAAATAGTTATCAATATGTCAATGGTGATCCGATAAATTGGATAGATCCGTTAGGGTTGATTAAGGTTGAAAATAATGGGTTTGAGGGAATAAATGCTGCCAATAATATTGGATCTTCTCTAAAATTAGGTGAAACGCAAGCAATTAACGGAGTAAGTGTCACAAGAGTTGGGCGGTGGATGTCTCTCCAAGAACTTGAGCAAATGCAAAGTACAGGGAAAGTTGTCCAAGGTGGAGGTGGACAAACCTTTATCTCTATTAATGGAGCCAATGATTTTAAAGGCGTAGCTGCAAATGGCTCAGTTTATGTAGAATTTGATGTCCCAACTAATAGTTTAATTCAAGGAGGTAAAGAAGGATGGTATAAATTGTTAGGTTCTGATGCAAAACTTTCACAAAAATACCTTTTAAATAAACAAGGTGGAACTCTGACACCAAATGTAAGTAACATTAGAATAGTCGACAAAAAATAGGAGGTATAAAATATGGATATAAATTATTTTAAAAAAGAATTAGCGCCTAGATTGAAAAATTATAAATTAACTTATAGTTCATATCCCAATGGGGATTTTGGTTCTATGGAACGAGTGGTCATAGAAGGAAATAATAAAATTGCTGGTATTGATTTTTGGTCGAAAGGTTGGTTAAATATTGATATTTATGATTTAATTTTAGATGATCAAATAATGAATATCTTGTTGGAACCATCTGAAATAAGGCAACAAAATAATGCTATTCTAAAATTTATAGAAATACTTTTAAATGAAAAATAAAATTGAAATTATTTATGGTGATATTACTAAAATCACAGTTGATGCTATTGTCAATGCAGCGAATAGTTCTCTATTAGGTGGAAGCGGTGTTGATGGTGCTATTCATCGTATAGGTGGTAAACAAATTTTAGAAGAATGTCAAAAGATACGATCTAAACAAGGCGGTTGTAAAGTTGGTAATGCTGTTATTACAACAGCAGGAAATTTACCTGCTGAATATGTAATTCATACAGTAGGGCCTCGTTGGAGTGGAGGAAATAATAATGAAGTTGAATTATTGAAGAACTGTTATTTAAATTGCTTTAAACTTGCTTATGAGAATAATGTAAAAACTATTTCTTTTCCTAATATAAGTACAGGAATTTATAAATTTCCCAAAGATAAAGCTGCTGAAATAGCATTGCAAATAGTTAAATCTAGTTTATTTAAATATCATAATTTAGAAAAAATAAATATTGTCTGCTATGAAGTTGATAACTATGAAATTTACTGTTCACTAATGCAATAATTTTTTTATGATAATGAGCATAAAATTACACTTCTGTTACAGTTGTATTTGAACTATATCGCAATTTCCACCCAATTGCTCTGATCAGTTTTAACCACTATAAAAATATCGGCATAAAAAGCAATCTGTTCAAACTAACGTCTTTTTGAAGTTATTCAGGGCAATTGTGGCTGGCAATACCAGTATAACGAGTATGGTGAACGCACGGAAGCGATAAGTCCAGAAGGTAAGATGACATGCTATAAATATAATCAAAATAGGCAAGATAATTGTATTCATTACCAGCATAATGCCTTAGGACAAATCACAAAAATCACCTACCCGAATAACACCACTCGTGAGTATCAATACAACGCTTATGGCAAAGTGACTTGGTTTAAAGATGAAGCGGGTAAAGTCACAGAATATGACTACGCTTCGCCATTACATTTAATGACCGAAAAGCGGCTGCCAGATGGCGAACGGCTGAAATTTCGTTATGATAATATCCATCTACAAATCAGTGAAATTGAAAATCAGAAAGGGGAACGTTACCGCTTCAGCTACACGCCAACGGGGCAATTGAGTGAAGAAATTGGTTTTGACGAGGTAAAAACCACTTATCATTACGATTTAAATGGCTATTTAATTGAAAAACACGAGTATGGTAACCAACATGATGAAAAACCGCTCATTACCCGCTACCAACGTGATAGCCGTGGAAAACTCATCGTAAAAGAGCTAGCTGATGGCATAAAAGAGCACTATAGTTACAATCAGAATGGATTATTAACACAAATACTCGATGGGCAATCGGTTTTAGGATGGGAATATAATAAAGTTGGTCGTTTAACGGCCGAGCACCAAAACTGGGCGACTATCCGCCATCGCTACGATGAAATCACCGGCTTACTCAATGGCACTAAACTGCCCGATGGGCAATGGTTAGAATATCATTACAATCAGGGTCAGCTACTGGGGATGACACTCGACCACCAGCCATTAGCCGCTTTTCGTTGGGATAAACAAGGGCGAGAGTATGAACGCCGTCAGGGTAATGGGCTGGTTAACCGTTACCAGTATGACCCGCTAGGGCAACTTATTGCCCATCAACGTTATCATAGTTATGATATCAGCACCCAAACCTCGCCAACGCCAATTTGGCAACAGCAATATCACTACAATCCTAACGGACAGCTTGCCGAAATCACCGGACATCAGCCACGCCGTTACCGTTATGATAACGCCGGTCAATTACACACAGTGACTTACCCTGAGGTCAATCCCGAGCAACATCATGCTGAAAAAGTCGAGCAGTTTGATTATGACCCAACGGGCAATAAAATCAGTGAAACCCAAGCACTAGCCCCCACGCCTTTTCATGCCAATATCGCCAAAGGCAACCGATTAACCTTTTTTAGTGATAAACACTTTGAATATGACCGCTTTGGTAACTTAATTGCCGAAAAGCGCGGAAAAGACCACAGTCTAGTTACCCACTATCAATACGACTGCCGGCATCGACTTATCAAAGTGATTAAACCGACGGGGCTTATCATCACTTATACTTATGATGCCTTTAACCGTCGTACCAGTAAAACGGTAGACGGCAAAACCACCGAATTTATCTGGCAAGGTAGTCGGCTTATTGCCGAGACCGATAACGATAAACACTGGCAAAGCTACCTTTACGAGCCAGACTCTTACCGCCCATTAGCCCTTGTGCACGGCAATGCGCAGCAAGACAATATCAAACTCTACTGGTACCAAAACGACCACCTCGGCACACCCATAGCCCTTACCGGCAGCTTAGGTGACACGCTCTATGAATGCCAGTATAATGCCTATGGTCAGATAATAAACGAAACCTACCATCAGGACGATATAGATTCCCTGCCGAATAATCCGTTAAGGTTCCAAGGGCAATATTATGATGAGGAGACGGGGTTACATTACAACCTAAACCGTTACTATGACCCGTTTACGGGCAGATATATCACCCAAGATCCAATTAAATTAATGGGTGGCTGGAATTACTATCAATATGTGAACAGTGATCCCGTACAATGGGTTGATCCTTTAGGATTAATAAAAGGTATCGAAAATACTGGTTCTTTACATGAATTAGATCCTGTTGATAATCTTTTATATGGCTCTAGAGTAAATGAAAATTTACCAGGGGCTACAGGTATACCGATACCAAATCGGCCTACACCATTAGAGCTTGAGCTACTTAGTGAAAAACATGGCGTTGAATTTGCAGTCACATATAAATATGGTAAAGGAATGCATGGTCGTGGTGGGCAGTATTATTTGCATTCAGGAGAAAGAGCAAAAGTAACCATTCCATTAGAAAAAGATAGAATATTGGTTTATCATACACACCCACAAGGAACAGCTTATGCGAGCCCTCAAGATATGCAAATAATGTTACTTTTAGAAAGATTGGGATCACCACAGCGAAGTTCTCAAATTATTCCATCGGGAAAAGCTGTCATTCGCTTTAATGCTAAAAAAGGAAAACTTTAATGAATATTAATGAATTTAATTACTTATGGGATGGCAGTGAGCAAGGATGGTGTTTGATTAACTTAAGCGATAATCCAGCAAATCCCATTTATGTTATACAAAATATTATAACACATATGGCGTTAATTATTGAAGATGATGAAATTGCTCAGTTAGTTATAGATAAAATGTTAAAAGAAAACGTTACTATAAAAAAACTTTAGCTATAAAACATATCTATTTTTCGGATCATATTGTAAATTTGGATATAGAGGCAAATAGTAATTATGCATAAATTTTAGAAAAATTACTATTCTGAAAAGTGAAATAATCCTATTATACAAAGTGTCGCCTAATGGACAGCTTGCCGAAATCACCGGACATCAGCCACGCCGTTATCGTTATGATAACGCTGACCAGTTACACACCGTGACTTACCCTGAGGTCAATCCCGAGCAACATCATGCTGAAAAAGTCGAGCAGTTTGATTACGACCCAACGGGCAATAAAATCAGTGAAACCCAAGCGCTAGCCCCCACGCCTTTTCATGCCAATATCGCCAAAGGCAACCGATTAACCTTTTTTAGTGATAAACACTTTGAGTATGACCGCTTTGGTAACCTGATTGCGGAAAAGCGCGGGAAAAACCACAGTCTGGTTACCCACTATCAATACGACTGCCGGCATCGACTTATCAAAGTGATTAAACCGACGGGGCTTATCATCACCTATACTTATGATGCCTTTAACCGTCGTACCAGTAAAACGGTAGACGGCAAAACCACCGAATTTATCTGGCAAGGTAGTCGGCTTATTGCCGAAACGGATAACGATAAACACTGGTAAAGCTACCTTTATGAGCTAGACTCTTACCGCCCATTAGCCCTTGTGCACGGCAATGCGCAGCAAGACAACATCAAACTCTACTGGTATCAAAACGACCACCTCGGCACACCCATAGCCCTTACCGGCAGCTTAGGTGACACGCTCTATGAATGCCAGTATAATGCCTATGGTCAGATAATAAACGAAACCTACCATCAGGACGATATAGATTCCCTGCCGGATAACCCATTAAGATTCCAAGGGCAATATTATGATGAGGAAACAGGGCTTCATTATAACCTAAACCGTTACTACGACCCATTTACCGGCAGATATATTACTCAAGACCCACTTGGCATACTGGGTGGGTTAAATAGTTATCAATATGCCGGTAGTGATCCGATAAATTGGATAGATCCGTTAGGATTGATTAAGGTTGAAAATAATGGGTTTGAGGAGGTTGCTGGAGAGGGAGCCAAAAGCTTACAACAATTAGCAAAAACAGAAATGGACAATCTAGCTGCTCTATATAACAATAAAAACATTCATCCTAAAGATTTTACCATTTCAGTAAATGGTAAAATACTCGTCGCCGATAAAAATGTCAGTATTGGAGCACCGGTATTCACTGGAGCATCTGAGGCTGATGTTATGGCTTATTTTAAACGTCTATCTGGTGTTGATACTATGCCAACAGCAAAAATTATTCCGGGGAAAGGAACGATATATTCAATTAAGATCACAGAAGGTCCCAATGCTGGTAGTAATATTACGTTAAGAAATTTTTCCGAATCTGTAG
>NZ_LZHO01000027.1:0-18496 GCF_001690895.1 Gilliamella sp. Nev5-1
TAAAAAAACGTAACAAAAATAGCTTTATCGCTATTTTCTTGATATTTTGAGCCGTTGCGGCCAATAAACACTGCATTTGAACCTGCGCTCTTCCTCTAAATCGTGCATAGCGATGTCCGTGATGTTGTTTAGCATCAGCAAAGCTGCGCTCTATCGTTTCTTTTCGCCGAGCATAGACTTTTTTACCCCACTGACTTAAACGAATCTCGTTGGCTTTCTCTTTATCTGCTTCCCAGATATGCCGTGTGATGACTTTCTGTGTATTTTTACTCTATGTACACTGTGACAATAACGGACAGATTTTGCAGGTTGTTGCATCAGAATGATAATGACGATAACCTTCCCTGCTGGTAGTTTTATATATTAATGTTTGCCCGTTTGGGCAAGTATAAGTATCGTTTTGACTGTTATAGATAAACTGCTTTTTTCTGATGGGATTCGCACCATGGGTGGGACGACGATAACCCAACACCGGATATATCTGCTCTGCCAGCAGTAAATGGCAAATGGGAGCCGTAAAATAACCCGCATCAAGGCCGACACCAACCGGATTAAAGCCAAACCGCTCTAACTGGCGTTTTAATCGAGCCATGTAAGGCTGGGAATCATGGATATTTCCAGCTGTGACATAGGTATCGGTAATTAAATTATGTTTGCCATCAACCGTTCGGTGATCTAAGTAGAAGAATCCTTTAGGCTTGCCTTCCCGATGCATAAAGCCACTGTCCGGATCTGTTGTACTGACTTTAACCTCCTTGTATTTCTCTACCGTCGATGGCTTTAAGGCTTTTTTCCGTTTAATTCTCTTTCTGCGTTGATGGCTTGATTAAGCGCATCAATATATTGACTGGGCTCAACAATACGCTGCTCATTACCTGCTTTGCCTTTATTGGCATTTGCTTTTAGGTGAGTACTGTCCGTATATAAAACCCGACCACTTATCAACCCTTTGGCAATGGCCTGCTCAACAATATTATCAAAAATCTGTTGATAGATTTCACTGTCATTAAACCGACGGCGACGATTTTGGCTAAGTGTTGAGGCGTCAATCACTTTTTCGGTTAATCCCATTCCCAGAAACCAGCGGTAAGCTAAATTGACCTGAATTTCCTGAACCAGACGACGTTCACTGGGGATACCGAAAAGATATCCCAATAACATGATTTTAAACAGTCTGACCGGATCTTCTGCCGGACGACCGTTATTAGGGCAATAAAGTGGTGCTACCGCTTCTCGAATAAATTCAAAATCAATGACTTTAGCTATTTTACGAACAAGATGATTTTGAGGGACAAGCGCATCTAGCGAGATTTGCTCTATTTTTTCTGGTGTCGCTGGAGTTGGTTTTTTTAGCATAGAAGAACTTCTCTTATAATGGACTCCTCTCTATTAGATCAAAGAACTCGTCAAAAAGCGAGTTCTTTGTCATCAATCTGAATCGCCGATGTTATCATCGGCGATTTTGTTTTTAGTGTGAACTGAACTTACCCGAGTTGCTTACGCACATTACGGAACATTCGCATCCAAGGACTATCTTCGCCCCAGTTATCAGGATGCCATGAATTGGTCACAGCCCTAAATACTCGCTCTGGATGTGGCATCATAATGGTTACACGTCCATCTTTGGATGTTACGGCAGTAATACCATTTGGCGAGCCATTTGGATTGGCAGGGTATTGTTGAGTTACTTTGCCAAAGTGGTCAATATAGCGTACTGCAATTAATCCAGAGGTTTCTAATTTGTGAAGATGACTATCATCGCAGACCTCAACACGCCCTTCCCCGTGTGAAACCGCAATTGGCATATGTGAGCCATTCATATCAGTAAAGAATAATGAAGGGCTAGGTTGAATTTGCACTAAGCTAAAGCGCGCTTCGAAACGCTCGGATAAATTGCGTACAAAACGAGGCCACAAATCAGCGCCCGGAATTAAATCCTTTAAATTCGACATCATCTGACAACCGTTACAAACCCCTAGTGATAGGGTATCTTGACGATGGAAGAATTGCTCAAATTCATCACGTACTTTTTCGTTAAATAAAATTGATTTAGCCCAGCCTTCACCAGCCCCTAAAACATCACCATAAGAAAAACCGCCACAAGCCACCAGTGTATTAAATTGGCTAAGCGTAATGCGACCTGAAAGTAAATCTGTCATATGCACATCGACTGCTTCAAAGCCAGCCCTATCAAATGCAGCAGCCATTTCAACATGAGAATTAACACCTTGCTCACGTAAAATTGCCACTTTCGGTTTGCTCCCTTTGGCTATATAAGGCGCGGCAATATCTTGCATTGGATCAAAGGTAAGCTTCACATTCAAGCCCGGATCGTCTTCATTCTGTTTAGCTTGATGTTCTTGATCTGCACATTCAGGATTATCTCGTAAGCGTTGCATCTGCCATGTCGTTTCTGCCCACCATGTTCTTAAAGTTGAACGTGATTCGCTGTATACCATCGAGGTATTATTACGCACAATGAATTGCTGACCAGCTTTAGCCGATCCTAACTGATGAATAGCATGAGAAAGCCCAAACTGCTTAAAGCAATTCATGACTTCATCTAAATCACTGCCTCGAATTTGAATAACTGCGCCTAGCTCCTCATTAAATAAAGAAGCAATCACATCACGACCAAGGGAATAAATATCAACATCAATACCACAATGCCCAGCAAATGCCATTTCTGCCAAAGTAACCAATAAACCACCATCGGAACGATCATGGTAAGCAAGTAAAGATTTTTTAGCTATTAACGTTTGGATAGCTTGATAAAAAGAAGCTAATTCTTTGGCATCGTGAACATCAGCCGTTCTTTGCCCTAGGTGACGATAAACTTGTGCTAATGCGGTTGCACCTAATGCTTGATGACCTTTTGATAAATCAACAAATAATAATAAATTATCTTCATCTGTATCAAGTTGTGGTGTGACGGTTTTGCGCACATCTTCCACGCGAGCAAATGCAGAAATCACTAACGACAATGGTGAGGTTACCGTTTTCTGCTCACCATCTTGTTGCCATGTGGTTTTCATTGACATGGAATCTTTACCAACTGGAATGGCTAAGCCTAATGCAGGGCATAACTCTTCACCAATAGCTTTAACTGCTTGGTAAAGACCAGCATCTTCGCCTGGATGCCCAGCTGCTGCCATCCAGTTAGCCGAAAGCTTAATACGCTTAATATCACCAATATTGGTCGCCGCAATATTGGTAATTGCCTCACCAACAGCTAAACGTGCTGATGCGGCATAATTAAGTAAGGCTACTGGCGCTCGCTCACCCATTGACATGGCTTCACCATAATAGCTATCAAAGCTTGCTGTTGTAACAGCACAATCGGCCACGGGTACTTGCCAAGGTCCAACCATTTGATCTCGAGCAACCATACCGCTTACAGAACGGTCACCAATCGTAATTAAAAATGTTTTTTCCGCTACAACGGGCAAATGTAGCACACGCTTTACGGCATCATATAAATTAATATCCGATGTGGAAAAACGATCGCCTTCGGCTTGACTAGATTTCACCTCTCGTAACATTTTTGGTGTTTTTCCCAATAAAACATCTAACGGCAAAGCTATCGGGTTATTATTAAAATGTTCGTCATGTAAAATCACAGCTTTATTGACGGTTGCCTCACCAATAACGGCATAAGGTGCTCGTTCACGCTGACAGAGTTCATCAAACAGCGCTAATTTATCGGGATGAATAGCAAGAACATAACGTTCTTGTGATTCATTACACCAAATTTCTAGCGGTGACATGCTGGGTTCATCGCTAAGTATTTTGCGGAGTTCAAATTGCCCCCCACAGCCACCATCACTAACCAGTTCGGGCATCGCATTAGATAAACCACCTGCGCCCACATCATGAATAAATAAGATAGGGTTATCTTCACCAAGTTGCCAACAACGATCGATAACTTCCTGACAACGACGTTCCATTTCTGGGTTATCTCGCTGAACAGAAGCAAAATCAAGATCCGCATCCGACTGACCAGATGTCATTGATGAAGCTGCGCCACCACCAAGCCCAATATTCATAGCTGGGCCACCTAAAACAATCAATTTAGAGCCTGCAGGAAACTCACCTTTTTGAATATGTTCATGGCGAATATTACCAATACCGCCTGCTAGCATAATAGGCTTATGATAACCGCGAAGCTCTTCACCATTATGGCTATTAACCTTTTCTTCATAGGTACGAAAATACCCTAATAGAGCTGGTCGCCCAAATTCATTATTGAAAGCAGCACCGCCAAGCGGACCTTCCATCATAATATCAAGCGCGCTAACAATACGATCAGGCTTACCAAAATCTTGTTCCCAAGGTTGTTCAAAATGAGGAATGCGTAAGTTAGAAACGGAAAATCCGACTAATCCTGCTTTGGGTTTAGCACCTCTTCCCGTTGCTCCTTCATCACGAATTTCGCCACCACTTCCCGTTGCAGCTCCTGGCCAAGGAGATATGGCTGTTGGGTGATTATGCGTTTCAACTTTCATTAAAATATCAGCAAATTCTTGATGATATCGATAAGTTTTATTGTCATTATCAGCAAAAAAACGCCCGACTTTAGATCCGTCCATAACCGCAGCATTATCTTTATAAGCGGATGACACATAATCTGGCGTATGTTCAAAAGTATTCTTTATCATCTTAAACAATGATTTGGGTTGCTTCACACCATCAATAATCCAGTCAGCATTAAAAATCTTATGACGACAATGTTCAGAGTTTGCTTGAGCAAACATATAAAGTTCAATATCCGTTGGATTACGGTTTAATTTTTGGAAATTCTCAACCAAATAATCAATTTCATCAGGGGCTAATGCTAATCCTAATTTAAGATTTGCTTCGTTTAATGCTTGGTGACCTTGTCCTAATAAATCAATTACCGTTACTGGTGCTGGTTTATCGGCTTTAAATAATTTTTCTGCTTGAGCAAAATCCGTAAATACCGTTTCCATCATGCGATCATGAATCAAGCTTTCAAAAGCGACTTGCTGTACTTGAGTAAAAGGGCTACTCATTTCAACATAATACGCAATACCCCGCTCAATTCGATGAACCTGCGTTAACCCACAATTATGCGCGATATCGGTTGCTTTTGATGACCAAGGTGAAATCGTTCCGGCACGAGGCGCCACTAAAAAGAGTTGTCTTTGGGTTTTATGCTCACCATTTACTTGCGTTGATTTAGGGCCATATTGCAATAACTTATCAAGCGTCAACTGGTCATCACTCGTTAAATCTTTAAACAGATCAATAAAATGAATATATTGCGCGTCAATATTAATAACGGGGATGGATTTTTCACGGCAAACAGATAGGATTTTACTTATACGAAATGCAGATAAAGCAGAAGAACCAGCTAAAATTTTCATGCTAATTACTCTTTTTAAGCTAAACATAGGTAAAAATAGAACAACATTATAAAAGAAAGTGAACGGCGTGGCTATTTAAAACATTGATTTTACCAAAAAGATTCAGACAAATAGATGGTTAAGTATAAAAAGAGGAGTTACTGGTGTATCTCAAGTCTAAATAAGCACAACAACTTTAGGATGTAATAAAATGGTTAGCCATTCTGCAATTACTTTCCTTGCTCGCTATAAGTTGTTAATTTGAAGTTGATGTAATACATTATCTCCACTGTTAAAATGGTATAGTATCCTGAATATTTTTTACAAAAAGTTTCTTTTAATTTTGACTAAACAATCAGAATCCCATTTGCTGGGCTTTTATATACCTCATAAGTAGAAAAACCAATTGCTACCGCTAAACAATCAATCCTAGATTGTCGTACATATTATTTGATAGTATCTGAAACAACAAAAGTTCTATCTATTTAAAAATCAAAAGAAAAACCTGATCCAGATCACAAAATAAACTTTTTTAAATTGCAAAAAAAATCTTAATTTGTAACATGTTACCAGTAACAAAATAGGTGGAAGAGTTTACTATGACAACACAAGATAAACCAATTTTTGTATTAATGGGTGTGTCAGGTTGTGGTAAATCAGCGGTTGCCAAGCAAGTAGCTTATAACCTTGATGCGTCTTTTTTAGATGGCGATTTTTTGCACCCTAAAGCCAATATTTTAAAAATGCGGAATGGCACACCATTAAACGATGAAGATCGAATGCCTTGGCTTAACCTAATTAGCAATGTCGCATTTGCAATGTGCAATGTTAATGGTGTTTCAATTATTATCTGCTCAGCGTTAAAACGAAAATACCGAGATATTATTCGTGGTGAAAATAAAAACATTCACTTTATTTATCTAAAAGGAAGCTATGACGTCATTGCTAAGCGATTAGCTAAACGTAAAGGCCATTACCAAAAAAGCGAAATGCTACAATCACAATTTGACACGCTAGAAGAGCCAACGATTCATGAAAAAAATGTCTATACGGTTAACATTGAGCAACCATTAACTGATGTTGTCAATGATACAGAGCAAGTCATACGTTCAATATGTAACTGTGAATAATATAAATAAAATTGAAAAGATAACAATGATAATTTAAGAGGTTAATGTGAATCGCATCATTCAAGCTGTAACTCAACGTATTATTGAGCGTTCTAAAGCGACTCGCCAAGCTTATTTACAAAAAATAGAACACGCGATGAGTAAAAAAGTCACCCGCTCTAGTTTGCCATGCAGTAATTTAGCCCATGGTTTTGCGGCTTGTTGTATTAATGATAAAAACGATCTAAAAAACATCTTAAAAAGTAATATTGGCATTATTAATTCCTACAATGATATGCTTTCAGCGCACAAGCCTTACGAATGCTATCCTGAACAAATCCGCAAAGCACTTCACGAAGTTGGCGCTGTTGGCCAAATGGCTGGTGGTGTGCCGGCTATGTGCGACGGGGTAACTCAAGGCGAACCTGGAATGGAATTATCATTAATGAGTCGTGATGTCATAGCCATGTCGGTAGCAATTGGGCTTTCACATAATATGTTTGATGGCGCACTATACCTTGGCATTTGCGATAAAATCGTGCCTGGCTTATTGGTTGGTGCATTAACTTTTGGGCATTTACCTGCCATTTTTGTTCCTGCAGGACCAATGCCATCAGGACTATCAAATAAAGAAAAAGTGCGTATCCGCCAACTTTATTCGGAAGGTAAAGCTTCGCGTGAAGATTTGCTTGAGTCTGAATCAGCCTCTTACCATACTAGTGGCACTTGCACCTTTTATGGTACAGCCAATAGCAACCAAATGGTAATGGAATTAATGGGGTTACATTTACCAGGCGCGGCATTTGTTCATCCTGAAACAGCATTGCGTTTTGAGTTAACCAATGCTGCTGCTAAACAGATCACTCGCCTAACGAACCAATCGGGTAATTATATGCCCGTTGGTAAAATGGTTGACGAAAAAGTGATTATTAATGGTTTAGTGGCATTACTTGCCACTGGGGGATCAACCAATTTAACTATGCACATTGTAGCCATGGCTAAAGCTGCGGGAATTATCATTAACTGGGATGATATTTCAGATCTATCCACCGTAGTCCCCTTAATTTGTCGAATTTACCCAAATGGACCTGCTGATATCAACTATTTTCAAGCTGCTGGAGGCACATCTTTATTGGTTAGAGAATTATTGGCAGGAGGTTTATTACACGAAAATGTACAAACCGTGGTAGGGCATGGACTTAGCCGTTATACCCAAGAGCCTATTTTAGAAAATGGTAAACTCATTTTTCGCAACGGCCCAACAAAATCATTAGATGATAGCGTGATTGCCTCAATCCAAAAACCGTTTAATTCACATGGCGGATTAAAAGTGATGTCTGGCAATCTTGGCCGTGCAATAATGAAAACATCAGCAGTTGCGCCTGAACATCAAATTATTGAAGCACCTGCGGTCATTTTTAATAGCCAATATGATTTAGATGCTGAATATAAGGCCGGTAAGTTAGATAAAGACTGTGTGGTTGTTGTACGTTATCAAGGACCCAAAGCTATTGGTATGCCAGAATTGCACAAATTGATAACACCGCTAGGTGTGCTACAAGATAAAGGTTACAAAGTTGCATTATTAACTGACGGTCGATTATCGGGCGCATCAGGAAAAGTTCCAGCAGCGATCCATGTTACCCCTGAAGCTTATGATGGCGGTTTACTTAGTAAAGTACAAAATGGCGACATGATCCGTGTAAATGGGCAAACAGGTGAAATAACTCTATTAGTTGACGAAGCTGAATTAGCTAAACGTACACCTTATCCTTTCGAATTAACCGATTCGCATCTTGGTTATGGAAGAGAACTATTTACCATTATCAGAGAAAATTTAACTACCGCAGAAGAAGGTGCGGTTAGCTTTTAATATGCTTAATCTGCCACATACAGTGGCAGAAATCTTAAGAAAATAGACTAAAAATTAGGTATTAGCTGAAACTTCTTTATAAATAAATTTATCGGTATAAATAAATTATTTCTTAATAAAATTATCTACCAATAAATTTACCACGTCCCCCATTTTTCCATGTAATGAGGCTTTGACACCATAAAGTGCCATTCCCATTACTTGCGATGCGTGGATTTCAGGGGGCATAACAAGTTCATTAGCACTGGTTTTAACATCTAATAACGCTGGACCAGAGTGAGCTAAAAATGATTGCACAGCAGACTCAAGTAAATCAGAATCATCCACCCTGATAGAAAAAAGGCCAATTGAATCAGCAAGTTTTGCAAAATCAGGATTTTGTAAGTCAGTATAGTGATCAACTAACCCTTCCGATTTTTGCTCTAATTCAACAAAGTTAAGCGAGCTATTATTTAGTACAATAATTTTTATAGGTAACTGTTCTTGAATTGTGGTTAATAAATCGCCCAGCAACATACTTATACCGCCATCGCCTGACAAGGAGAGCACTTGCCGATTTGGAAATGCTTTTTGTACCCCTAAAGCTTGTGGCATCGCATTAGCCATTGTGCCATGTTTTAAACTGATTACGGTGCGTCTTTTGCCATTGGTATTAAAATGGCGACAAGCCCAAACCATTGCCGAACCGACATCAGCACAAAGTACAGCATCATCAGTTGCATATTTATCAATAAGTTCAGTTAAATATTGAGGATGAATGGTTGAGCGAGAAGGAATCGTTTTTTTATTCAATTTTTTCATTGATTTGGTGTACAATTTTTGGCATAACCCTAAAAACTCATCATCTTGTTTCTCATCAACTAAAGGTAGCAGTGTTGCCAAAGTCGGTTTACAACTCCCAACTACACCGATATCAACAGGATGCCGCCGTCCAAGGTGAGTTGCATCAATATCAACTTGAATAATAGCAGCCTTATCTGGGTAGAATTGTGACCATGCAAAATCAGCACCTAACATTAAAAGTACATCACACTCTTTTATTGCGGTGGTTCCTGACTCAACGCCAAACATTCCTGTCATGCCAACATTGTAAGGGTTATCATATTCAACAAAATCTTTAGCTCTCGAAGTATGTACAATAGGCGATTTTAATTTATGAGCTAAAGCAATGAGCTCATCATGAGCTTCATAGACACCTTGACCTGCAAAAATAGTCACTTTATTATTTTTATTTAGCATACTGGCAATTTTGCTAAGTTCTTGATCTGATGGACGAATAATAGGGTGAGGATGATAAATTTTACGGTGGCTATTATCCTCCACTTTCTCTAAACTCACATTATACGGAATAACTAAAACGGCTACTCCTCGTTGGTTAATTGCTGTTTGAATGGCTGCTGTAGTGATTTCTCTTACTTGAGTAGGATCATTGATTTGCCGGCAAAATACAGAACAATTTTTATATAACGTTTCAAAATCAACTTCTTGTGGGAAATCTGTTCCTTGCTGTGAAGTAACAAGCTGGCTTGCTAACAAAATAACAGGAACTCGATTGCGTTGTGCTTCATAAATACCATTAATAAAATGCAAACTGCCTGGCCCACAAGAGCCAGCACAAGCAGTGATTTGATCGGTCAAATAAGCTTCAGCTCCTGCAGCAAAAGCACCAACTTCTTCATGACGAACATGCACCCACTGAATATCACTTCTTTTAATGGCTGAGGTGATGTGATTTAACGTATCACCCACAATACCATAGCAATGTTTAACACCCGCCTCAGCTAAAATATCAACTATAATTTGTGCTACTGTTTTTTTTGATGACATACTCTCTCCTCAAAAGTTCGCTCAATGACTTACCTCATCCGTATAAATTACACCCACTTTGAAATAACGCGAATAGCCTTTAAAATAAACAGCAAGAAATGCTAAAAACAAGCAATGAACAGAACGCTTATCTGCTTATTGCATAACAAACTTTGTGTGAAGATATTCCCTATTGCAATAAACCAAGGTATTATGTCGAAAATCTTCTCGAAACAATAGAGTGATATTCCGTGGAACAATCGCCATCTGGACATAATTTAATGTCATCGATTACAGCCTTTTTACCGAGCTCTTTTTCCCAATATTCGCCACTGATTACTGTCTGCTTATTATTGTTTATTGCAATTATGCTATTCTCATTGAGCAAATTAAGAATGGACATTATTGCATTACTGACAATTACAGCCATTACCATCACTGGCGTACTCACGCCATCAGAAGCATTAGCAGGCTTTAGTGATCCCAACATAATCCTAATTGCATTATTATTTATAATTGGAGAAAGCCTTGTAAGAACAGGTATCTCATACAAAATGAGCGAGTATATTCTTAAAATAGCAGGCAAAAACGATATCCGTATTATTATCTATATCATGTTAGGCGTTGCCTTGCTCGGCTCAGTAATGAGCTCAACAGGCGTTGTTGCTATTTTCATCCCTGTTGCTATCAGCATTGCTAATCACACTGGCATTCATGTAAAAAAATTAATGATGCCACTTTGTATTGCTGCTTTAATTAGTGGCATGATGACTTTAGTGGCCACAGCCCCCAACCTAGTTGTCAACAGTGAACTGAGCCACTTTAAACTAACTGAATTTGGTTTTTTTTCAATTACACCAATTGGTTTAGGTGTTTTAGCAGTTGGGATCATTTACTGTGTATTAACTCGAAATTGGTTACTCTCAGCGGAACAAGCCTCCCCCACCAATACCCAGCCACAAAGGCGAAAAATAACCGATTTAATTCGAGACTATAAATTAATTGGCCGTGCACACCGAGCACAAATACTCGCTGGCTCACCTTTTGTGGGGCGCACTATCGATGGTTTACATCTACGTAGTGAACACGGCGTAAATGTGATTGGTATTGAGCGCTGGCGAAAATTCCAAAAAGTACTAATCCCCGTTAATGGCTCAACTGAATTTCGTGAAAATGACATTCTATTACTTGACATGTCGCATTCTGAAGCCGACTACCGCACTTTTTTAACCACCAATAACCTTGAACCGAAAATATTACGTGGCGAATATTTTTCAGAACAAGTTAAAGAAGTCGGCATGGCCGAAGTTGCACTATTACCAGAATCAACATTATGTGGTAAAACACTCAATGAAATTAATTTTAGGGGAAAATATTTCTTAACTGTCATTGGCATCTGGCGCAATCATGCCCCTGTTGAAACCAACAACTTATTCCAAGAGCGCCTAGAAATGAGCGATACATTATTAGTGTGTGGTGACTGGGGATCGATCCAAAAACTACAAACACGAACAAGCGATTTTGTTGTATTAGATTACCCATCAGATATTGATGATGTCGCACCAGCAAGTTCACAGGCATATGCAGCATTAATTAATTTAGCCATAATGATTCTATTCATGGTTACAGGTATTGTACCAAATGTCGTAGCTGCACTCATTGCCTGCTTATTAATGGGTGCAACACGGTGCATTGACATGGCCAGCGCTTACCGATCAATCCACTGGCCAACATTAATTTTAATCATTGGTATGATGCCCTTTGCACTAGCTCTCAATAAAACAGGAGGGATATCACTTATATCCGCATGGCTCGAAATCCACCTGCGCCATTTTGGTCCCTATATGGTACTAACATTTATTTTTTTATTATGCTCAACAATTGGCTTATTTATATCCAATACCGCAACAGCCATTTTAATTGCACCAATTGCTATTGATTTAGCATTAAAATTTGGCTATTCGCCGTACCCATTTGCTATGACGGTAGCCATTGCCACATCAGCGTCATTTATTACGCCAGTGTCTTCACCAATTAAAACCATGGTAGTAGCACCTGGTGGCTATAGCTTTGGAGATTTTGTCAAAATTGGCGTGCCATTAACGTTTTTGGTGATGGCAGTTGATATTGCACTAGTGCCAATATTCTTGCCATTTTAAAACTAAATAATTGTTTATTAATTTGTTTATAACAAAATTATTCCCAATAAAATAGCATCGCTAAACATCCTTGTTTGGCGTGCTAACCTCATACCGTCGGTAGCACATTCTGACACCGTATAAGCACGGTATTAGCCTTTAGGGGAAAAAACGGTTATTTTTTCATAAAAAAATCAAAATAAAAACTTCAATAAAATCAATGGTTTTTCTGAATGATTTTTAAGCGCCAAATATCCCCATTTTTAACTACCACCAACGGAGCAAGCTTAACACGCCCGAAAGCACACAAATAAATATCACTCCTTGCTGATTAAAGATTCTTGCTAAAATTTGGGGTATAATTCCTATTATCTTTTAATCATGGATATAATATTAATGCCACATATAACTAAACCATTAAATATTATTTTTGCTGGCACGCCTGGTTTTGCCGCGACCCATCTAAAGGCGCTAATTGAGTCTCTTCATAATGTGATTGCTGTTTTTACTCAACCCGATCGACCTGCTGGTCGTGGTAATAAGTTAACAGCAAGTCCTGTTAAGCAATTGGCTGTTGAGCATGATATTGCAGTTTATCAACCAGTAACGCTTAAAAATGAAGAAAATCAAAAAATTATTGAAAAATTAAATGCTGATATTATGATTGTTGTTGCTTACGGGCTGATTTTACCACAATCTGTACTTGATATACCTAAATTAGGCTGTTTGAATGTGCATGGTTCATTACTTCCACGTTGGCGTGGTGCAGCACCTATTCAACGTGCTTGCTGGGCTGGCGATCAAGTTACAGGTGTTACTATCATGCAGATGGACGCAGGGCTTGATACGGGTGATATGTTATATAAACTTTCTTGCCCAATTGAGCATACCGACACCAGCGCATCACTGTATGAAAAACTAGCCCAATTAGGACCACAAGCGCTACTTGATACATTAGCCTTAATCGGCGAAGGAAGAATCCAACCAGAAAGGCAAGATTCATCACAAGCAACCTATGCCGAAAAACTTTCAAAAAAGGAGGCAAAACTTGATTGGAGTTTACCTGCTAAGCAACTTGAGCGTTGTATTCGCGCTTTTAACCCATGGCCAGTTAGCTATTTTGACATTAATGGTGAGCCGATTAAGGTATGGCAAGCCGCTGTTGTTGAAATTGACACAGAACAACCCGCAGGCACTATTTTAAAAGCAGATAAAAATGGTATTTGTATTGCAACTAGCCAAAATGCATTGAATATAACACTTCTACAACCCGCAGGTAAAAAGCCGATGTCAGCGCAAGATTTATTAAATTCTCGTAAAACATGGTTTGTTGTTGGTGAACAACTAAGTATGGGTTAACAATACATAGGCTCACAATCTAAGCGCTAATATTACAGGATTTCATCCTGTAATATTTATCGTTTTCTCGCCAAAAGTGTAGCAAACCTTAATTTTATTCGGTTACCATGAATATCTGTTTTATGCAATTGGCCAATATCTTCATTATATTTTATGATCTCCCAATCTTGATAATAATTTAATAATTCTTGTTTTTTAAATGTGAATGAAAATCCGATAGAACATGGGTAATCATCCGTTGACATTGCGCAAACAATTAAATTATAACCGCCATATTGGGTAACTTGTTGCATATTATGAATAATATCTGGGATTTTATCGGGTTGTAAAAACATCATCACAACAGTTGAGATAATTAGATCATATTCACCTTTTAAGTTTGCTTGGTTAATATCATAAATCGTAGCATTTATACGTGGCAAATTTTCGTTTGTAATAATTTGTTGTAGATTCTCAATACTTGATTGAGATTTATCTACCGCCTCTACATCAAAGCCTAACCGCTGAAGATAAAGCGAATTACGACCAGATCCACAGCCAAGATCTAACACCCGCCCCCTAGGAATAAATTGACACGCTGACACGACTTCAGAATGGGTCTTAGTCATTTGGTACTTTTTATGCGTGTAATCCTCGGGTTGACAATAAAAAGCGAGTTGGCATTGTAGGTCATTTGACACCTTGGCAATACGGTGCCACTGCTGAGGCAATACAAATGGTGGTTGATGCTCAATATCATAGTGATGTCGACTTATGACCTCTCCTTGCTCAGTTAGCATTTCAAAATCCAAACTACCAGCAATAATATGTAATTTTGCCCAAGTGCCCGCTTGGGTATTGTGCTTTTCGCTAAATGATGGCGGTAAGTTTTGCGCATCCCAAATTGGCAACATTTTATAATTAACTAAGTTTTTCAAATTGCATCATCCTTAAAACAAATTAATAGTTAGCTATTATAGTCAATGGCTAAGCACATAAACAACTCACAGTAACACAAGATAAAATAACAACAAGTTGCGAAACATAAATTTATTGTGGCGCAATTGCCGTTATCAACATATAATCGTCACTATCCTAATCTATTAAAGTAGAAACATTAGAGGAATAATTTATGGGATTTTTAGCAGGTAAGCGCATACTGGTTACTGGTGTTGCAAGTAATCGTTCTATTGCTTATGGTATTGCACAAGCGATGCATCGTGAAGGAGCTGAATTAGCTTTTACTTATCAAAATGATAAATTAAAAACACGTGTTGAAGAATTCGCTGCTGATTTTGGTTCTAAAATCGTTTTACCTTGCGATGTCGCTCACGATGATAGCATCACTGAACTATTTGCAGAACTTGCAAAAACTTGGGATAAATTTGACGGATTTGTCCATGCTATTGCTTTTGCACCTGGCGATCAATTAGATGGCGATTATGTTAACGCAGTAACTCGTGAAGGGTTTGCTATTGCACATGACATCAGCTCTTATAGTTTTGTTGCGATGGCAAAAGCATGCCGATCGATGTTAAATCCAAATTCAGCTTTAGTAACTCTTTCTTATCTAGGTGCTGAACGTGCGATTCCTAACTATAACGTAATGGGCCTTGCTAAGGCATCATTAGAAGCCAATGTTCGTTATATGGCAAATGCCATGGGACCAGAAGGTGTGCGTGTTAATGCCATTTCAGCAGGACCAATTCGTACGCTTGCAGCATCTGGCATTAAAGACTTCAAGAAAATGTTATCTCATTGCGAATCAGTCACGCCAATTCGCCGCACAGTTACTACCGAAGATGTGGGCAATTCGGCTGCGTTTTTATGCTCAAATCTAGCATCTGGCATTACTGGCGAAGTCATCCATGTTGATGGTGGGTTTAGTATTGCTGCAATGAATGAGTTAGAACTTAAATAATTTAACATCAAATATTCTCCTACAATTGTGGGAGAATATTATTAATCATGAAAAAACAACTAGGTTACCAGCATAAAAAATAGATTATCAACTAAAATATGGCTCCTTATATCACTAATCATTTTTTATGTATGCGCTAAAAGCTAAAATAAGTAATTATACACTTCTCTCTGTTAAGCTTTGTTTTCAACCCTCTATAAAAGCAAGATCTTCTGCTACTGAATAATTACCACTTTGTTAATTAGTTAAATAAATCCATTATTATGTACTGAGTGTTAGCTGAGAATTAGGCAGCCTTGTTCTTGATGCTCTTTATACCTTAGCATTGTGAAAAAAGTTATCAGAACCTAACAGACGAAAACCGCTAACAAGCTGATAGATCTAAATGGCCACACTAATTTTTACTGGCACTCGCTTAGCAAATTAAGTGTCAAAGAATATATAACAACACATTAATTTATATTAACATAATAAAGCGCTAATTTTAATTAGCGCTCCAACACGGACTAGTGTCAAAATATAGGTTGATTTGCGATAAATGCATAAAAATACACATTTACAAAATAACAACTCAACTTGACATTCTCTTAAGTAGATTCAATTTATTATAGGTATTAATCATTACCCAATAATAGTTTTAATCAACGAATTTAACCAATAATACTTTGCAATTACTGGCAAACTAAAAAATCTGGGCATCTATAACCATCCTCACAATCAGTATCAATTAAACCAGTGCCTGCATCAACATCAAAATGATGAAAGATAGGGGCTTTTTTAAAATAGTTTAACCAAATCCAATATCTATCAATATCGATCATTTTCTCTATTAGACCAATTAGAATCTGGATAAGCCTGATGAAGTGTATATCCCCATTCACTAAATACAATACCATTACCACTCTAAATAATCGATTGATTCATTGATTATCCCCTGCACGCAACCAGATGATTATATTGCATATCGTAAGCATTTACATTTCCGGCTCGAGCATCACCAACAAACATACTAGCGTTAGTAGCATGAATATTCGATGACCAATAATATGCCTTACCATCTTTAGCATGTATAAAGCTTCCCCATTGAGAATCAGGATAACTGATTTTATCAGTATACCCCCATTCTGCAAACACTCCCCCCCCTATTGCTCTAGTAAATGTATTTGAGATAAATCGCCAATCAGTATTTAAAGCAATATTATTTTGTGGGGAATTAGTAAACATTGACAAAGAAGGAATATTTTGTACTCCACCACATCGTTTCTTTGCTGCTTCCCAACTCATATAATCATCCGCTTGAGGAAGCAACCAAACAGATGTTGGGTTAAAAGTATAATCATGATAAACAGTTGAATCTCTTTTCAGGGTTACGCGTATAGTAATATTTCCTGTTGGCTTATTTTTTAATAAAACCATTCCATTATCGTCAATCAAAACCCTTTCGCCAGAATTATTAAGTATTTGATAGCGATAATCGCTCTGTGAACCCGTCATCACTAATTGGAATTTAGCGCCAGGAAAGCCTGTAGTTGGGAATGTTTTTGGCGAAATTGTAGGTTTAGCTTTAAAACCATAATCTGGTACATAATCACTGGTAAAACCACCGCCATGAATAGAATGACGCTTTGTACGATTCTTATCATTCCACTCTTCTGAGCTACCATCACTATTATAACTAAGCCATTGCTCTTTAGGATGGCCAATAATGCCATTCGGTTTTGCATAGCAAATTTGTGTTCTAGCCGCTATTTGATACGTTTTGGCTAATGTAACAGATTTACTTTCTTTTGGGATCCCATACTCCGAATAGGCTTTTAGTTTTGTTTCAATTATCAATTTTAATGGCATTGAAAAACCACTGCCACAACCTATAATCTTTTTCTTATCATCACCAGTTATGCGTCTTCCGGTATTGTCATACCACCAATAGTAAGTCGATTCCACCTTAAACGGTTGGCTCGTATCAGCATTATCACCATCGATATCGCGATAATTCTTTACCCTATCTAAGTTGGTTGGCGTATAAGTTGCCACTTTAAAATCATTTAGCGTTAAATTACCATCAAATTCTTTCACTTCACCAGATTTTAGCGTGCCATTTTCCTCACTATAAAAAACACCGTTGACAGTAAAACCATGTTTATCTGCACTCGATAACGCCACCACTTGCGGTGCATTCCCAACAATAACCTGACTTGAAGTCGCTGTTAGTATTGCATTAGCTGAGCTAACGTGTATCCATTGTGATAATAAGATTAAACTCATGACTTGAGTAGGTTTTGGTTTTAAGTAAGCTGTCAGTGCCGTTATTTTGGTAGCAAAGTGAGATTTGCAATGGAAGTGTTTAAAACAAAAAGGTAACGCTAAAGATAAAACGTTTTGCTGTAATATTACATTTGAAATAAAACGATTAACAAAATGCCCGTTGCCCGTTGCCCGTTGCCCGTTGCCCGTTGCCCGTTGCCCGTTGCCCGTTGCCCGTTGCCCGTTGCCCGTTGCCCGTTGCCCGTTGCCTGTTTAAGTCCACATTTTATCATGATTTTATTATTCCTCATACTTATTTTTATTAGTTTGTTGTTATAAAATAAACAGTTAATATTATTTTCAATACTTTTAGCTTGAAATAGTATATAACTATGCTACCCTATTTTAAAATAAAAGCTTCATTTTTCATCTACTTTTTTGTAAAGTTTTGTTAAGAGTCTAGATGTTGACTTTTCAATTTAACAATTTAGACATAAATTATCAGTGTGATAAAAGTATTTCATATTGTTAAATTCAACAGGCAAAAGCATTGTTTTTATTTCTTACTAAATATGAATAAATCAAAATTGATCGATACTATAAAATAGCAATCAATTTATTGATTAAAATAAAAACCATCCGTATTAGGATGGTTTGATTAATGTTTATAATAAAAAATAATATTTTACTTTTAAATATTT